>CAMHIV010000004.1 GCA_946185185.1 uncultured Treponema sp.
TCCCAGCCACTGTCATCCTGACTGAGTTTGAATTTTCCAATCGCATCTGACAATGCAGTTGCGTTGGAAGAGCTTGCGGAAAGGTATTCTGTTCCGCGCTTCCATGCGGACGGAGTAATTGTGGCCACAGTTGTGACTCCAGACGGTGGAGTCAAGGTTCCTGAGACAGTGATTGTTTTTCCTTCTGCAAGGTAAATATCATTTTTTCCGGCCCCTATCACGCGCTCATCACCAACAACAACACCAAACGGAATGGAAACATTTCCCTGCACGGAAACTTCTTCTTCTTTAGCTACATAAACAGCTCCCCCGTTACTGTCGGCTGCATTTTCCTTAATCTCGCCTCCTAAAAGTTCAAGGTTTGTTACATTCGTTTCATTCGTTCCGATTGCCCCACCATTATAGGTACAATAATTGTAGGCAATATTTCCGGAACTGATTTTCAAGGAGCCTTCATTTAAGTATAATCCTCCGCCGTAGTCAGAAGAATTTCGGCACACGCCTCCAGTCCAGTCACTCTCAACCGCAGAGCCGCCTTCATTTTTGTAACCAAGATAGACAGAGCCATGACTATAAATTCCTCCGCCATAATAGCCCGCTTTGTTTGAACAACAAGAATCTGGCTCACTTGGAGCATCATTATGTCCCACATAAGTATGAGAGGCTGTTTCTTCAATATAGTCGCCGACATAGCTTGAGCCATTCATATAAAGACTTGCACCAGTTTGTACAAAAATTCCTCCGCCCCATAAACGGGCATAATTTTCAGTTACCATGGCTCCGTCAGAAAGTTCCAGACACGCGTTTTTATTTAAACGAATGCCGCCGCCACCCTTTGTACCAGAAGAAGATAAGTCTTTGCTCCATCCTCGTGTAATCTTTAGATTTTCAATTACGACAGGCACTGCTGATGAAATGACAAGGGTCCTATCTGCATAATTACCGTCCAAGGCATCCTTTGGGCTTCCGTCTGCGTTCGGATTTAAATAAGAGGCACCCTTTAGCGTAAGTCTTGAGCACTTTTCAGTAGTAAATTCGCCTGGGATTTCGCTTTTTCCAACGATTTTTCCGTCAATATAGATGACTTCATTTCCGCCGCCGTCAATGGCACCAAGAGCCTGAGTCAAAGTTGCATAAGGATTTGCTTTTGTTCCTGCCGCATCAGAATCCGTACTTCCACCCCGCGAGCAGACAAAATAGTCCGTTCCCTTTGTTCCCTGCCCCGCAACATAAATAGGGGCTGCAAGGAATCCTCCTGTGCTTGAGGTATTTTTATTTATGTTGAAGTCTCCGTCACTTATCTTAAACCTGGAAGCAACTTCATTTGTAATAATTGCAGTTTCCGATTTAAGGACAATTGAATTTCGAACCCAATTCTGAGGGGTAATGGTTGCAACAATATTATCAGAGCTTGTAAGATCCCCTTTAATAGTAACGGCCCCCTGTTCATTCTCGGAATTTCTTATAAGATAGACATCATTTTTGCCGATTTCACCGTCGTAAGGTATTCGGGCTCCTCCACTTATATTAAATATTGCATTTGGATAAACCGCTACAGCTCCACCCCATTTATTTCCACTTTCAACTGTGTTTCCTTCAATGGAACCCCCACTAAGATTAAACGATGATCCTGCGCTCCAAACGCAAACTCCAGCACCGACACTATTTTGTGTATTCTTTGCTTTATTACCGCAGATTTTTCCCCCGGACATATTAAACTGTGAAGTTCCAGTAGTTAAAACAGCCCCACCTAACGCATCATAAGAAGAACCATCTCCAATTTGGCAGCCTGAAATTTCACCGCCTATCATATTAAGCTTTGAATTATCTTCAAGATAAAAGCAACCGCCCATGTGAATTGCAGAGTTACCGCTTACAAGACCTCCATTTAAATCAAAAATTGAAGAGTCCTTTAATCTTATAGGTCCACGATGGTTTGTTTCAGTTCCTTTATTTTCACTTATTTCACCGCCATTCATAGTAACGGTTGCACTAACTGCACAAAGTGCCATACCACCATGGTTTCCATTAACATTTTCATCAGTAACGTTATTTTTAGTAATTTTTGCTCCAGTATTGATTATCAGTTGTGCCGAGTCCGTTAAATAAACACCACCACCAAGTTGTTTTGCATAGTTTTCAATAACAAGAGCCCCATCGCCTAGAGTAACCTCAACACCGGAACCTTGTGCATAAATTCCTCCGCCACAATCAGCACCATTTCCCCCAGTAATCTTAAGATTTTTAATTTCAACAGGAACCGTTGAAACAACCTTAAGAACTGTACCAGTAGTATCAACTGTCAACGTATCAACAGGAACTCCATCAACCGGTTCATTTGCCCCGCAGATTGTAATTTTTTGTGCCTTACTGTTGATTGAAGCTGGTACTTCAAAATTACCAGACAGTTCGCCCTTAATGTTAATCGTGTACTCGCCACTTGCATTTCCGTAAGAGGCAATCGACTTAAAGGCTTTATTCAATGTGGCAACAGGACCGTAATAAGAGCCCGCATTATTATCGTTTCCGCCGTTTGCGGCAGAGGCTACATAGATATTTGAAATCATGTAGCTGTTTACTAAACTACTTGTTACTACAAAATTCCCGGAAGAATCAATTACACTATCAGCATCGCCGATTGAAGCACTTGCATTCCATTTGTCGCTGGTAAGGCCATCGTAAATATTAATTGTCTGGTAAGAAGAAAAAAGTAATGTTGGATGCTCGGCTGTTGAATCATAAAACAAAAATCGGACTGTGTACGAGCCGGAAGCCATTGTTACTGTAGTATCAGGGAGTCGCACAGTCGTACCTGAAACTGTAAGCGGAACCTCTGTATCTAAACCAGCAGCCCCCCATTTACCAGAATCTCCGCTTACAAACTTCATTACAACTTTTTTTACTTTTTCAGAAACGGTCATGGTAATTTTAAAATGACCTTCGCCGTCAGATTTCTGCAAAGGATGAAGAACAAAGGTTTTGTTAAAAACAGAATCTTCGGCTGTTACCGTCTGAGTAATTTCATCAGAAATATATACTGTTGTTCCTTCGCCGTTTTTAATTCCGGCTTTTAATTTCCAGGTTCCGGGAAGCAGAGTAATTGTAAAGGTTCCATCAGTGTTGTCAAAAGAAATATTATCCTGTGGAACTTCTTGCCCTGCAGAGTTTTTTCCTTCAATAAAATATGTGTATCCTTCCAGGTTTGAAACATCGATACCAGTACCACGAGTAGAATTCTTTCCCGCCGCATTTGCCGCTTCAATAAATTCAGATGGGACGGCACCTTCCGGCATGGAAATTTTTCCGCTCATCCTTACCATGGATTTTTTTAACGCACTGGCTTTTTGTGCTTCCTGTATTTTTTGGCTTACAACTACAAAAAGCGCAATATTGTTGTTATCGTTAGAGCCCGTATCACAGGAAATAAGTCCTGCAATCAAAGAAAAAATCAAAAAATAAACAAAACCTTTAGAATTTTTCACAGTAAACTCCTTTTAATCCCGCTTATATAAAACTAATGCCATAACTTTGCGGTGGTTGAGGCTCTCGAAACCTCCGAATATGGTCATTTCGACAAGCCCTTCGACAAGCTCAGGGACCGCTCAATGACCGCAAAGTTAATAACCTTGTTATATAAAACTATTTATCACAATTGGCAATGTTGCGTCATATGTATATCCGTCGTATTCAAATACAACGTACAATTCATAAGTTCCACCAACAGCTGTATTTTCAAATACAACTTTTCCGTCTGACAGATATGGTGTCCAGTAATCTTCGCTTACTTCATCGCCGGAATAAGTTACTTTGAACAACTTGAAGGTACAGTTAACTTCATTTCCGCCATCTGCAACCTTCAAAATTACAGTTCTATCCTGATTTGCAGGAATACTGTAGCTAAGAGAAAGACTGTAATTTGCAATCTGAACACTTCCGCAGCTCAATGCGAATACGGCTTCACCAGAATCATCTGTAATTCCATAGTTGGTTTCTGTAATAAATATTGAGCCCGGAACTTTTGTATTTGTCGTTCCGTAGTCATAACCATGGGTAAGAACAACGTTTTCTGTCTTTGTAGGATTTTTATCCATCGAAACGCCGATAGAGCTTCCGGTTATGTCGCCGTCGATATTAATCACGGTTGTAGTGTAAAGGTTTGCGTTTGTTGAACCGTCTTCTTTTGTGCTTCCGGTAATTATATTTTTGCCGCTAAGCGTTAATGTGCCGTTATTTACAACTGCACCAAAGTTCTTGCCGCGGTTTCCGGTAATTTCACAGCCGTACATACTTACTTCTGAGCCGGAATTTATCTGCAAAGCAGCGCCGGTATCAGATGCTGTTGTTGTATTTGAAGTAAAGCTTGAATTAGTCAGCGAAACTTTTCCACTTCTTACAAGAAGTGCAGTTGCTTTGGCATTTGTAAATTCAAGAGAGCTGATATTTACTTCACCGGAACCAACATTTGCAATGTTGCAGATTTGAGAAGCCTGGCCGTCAATTGTCCATTTTCCGCCGTTTCCAATGATATCCATTTTTCCGTCAAAATCATCCGGAATATTAATAAAGGCATTATTATTTGCCGCCAGATCAAAGTCAGAAGGAATTGTAAGATCCGAAACCACATAAATAAGAACACCGTCATCTTTTTCGTAGTAGCCTTTTTGTACAGAATCAATGTATTCATCGATTGCACACTGAACTGTACGCAATGGTGAACTAATTGCACCGGTATTTTCATCTTCGCCAGTTTCGCTTACATAATAAGTCGGCATGCGCTGAACAGACATTGGATTAGCAGCAGGTATTTCCGAAAAATCACTTGAAACATAATAGTTTTTTGAAGCCCAGGCCTGAACTTCGTATTTTCCCTTTGGAAGCGGAACTGTAATCTGATGGCCGGAAGTTACCTTTGCCCCGATTAAAGTGTCGCTCGTTTTTCGAGAAAATACTTTTTCGCCGTTTATTTCTTTGAAAACATAATTAATTGTTACTTCGCCACATTCAGAATGTTCAGTGTCGGTGCAAAGCCCGTTGTGAGTAAATACCGCATCCGCAAGTCCAGTGTTTTCATCAACAGAGATTTTTTGACTCGGAAGATTTGGTTTGCAAAGCTGTTTTGCCTGGTTAGAAACGGTTGTAGTTGTGCTCAAACCCGCATCATCGATTACGGTCATTGTAAAGGTTACAACTTCATTTCCACCCGGCGGCACAACGCCAGAATTGTAATAAATGCGTGAAAATCCCGGAGGACAAATTGCATCTGCAAATTTATACCCGTCTTCGTTTAATGGGAGAACAGAAACTGAGCCGTATTCATAAAGGGTATCTTCGTCCGAATAAGTGCCGTTGGAATAAGACTTATACACCTTGCCGCCGTCAAAATATCGCAGTTCGTCATTTACCCGAATTGTGCGTGTATCTTTTGAATGAATTTTCATTGCATCCTGGGTAATTTCCGGAATACAAAAGCAGATGTAATAAGTCGGGTTAGAAGCTGTTGAAAGCTGAAACATCGGGCTTTGCACAGCCGGCGGAGGAGAATTTGCATAGATGTCCAGTGAAAAGGATTCAAAGCTCCGGTTTGACATTGGTTCAAGCAAAGTGATTTCGCCGGAAAGATTTCCACCGCCATCAAGTTCTTCTATTAAATCCTTGGAAATTTTCATTGTTACCCGGGAAGTATCAATTCGGTCCTGAGTAAACTTTATCGGAGCAGAATCAGTAATGCCTGCAGCAATATTTTCGTTCTTAATTTTATTGTAAGCGGCTGTTGCAGCACCAGATGTAAAATTATAACCAAAAGTAAGGGAATATTTCTGCGGGTTTCGCATTATAAAGGTGTAGGTTTTATCGCTTGTGCAGTCGTAGCAGATTCTTCCGCTGTTATCTGTTCGGTAACTGTCGTTTGCATAGGATTTGTAGATTGCGGCGGTTTCGGTGTAGTCCTTAAAAAATTCGTGCATGTCAGCATTAAAGGAATCGCCGTCAAACATTTTGCAGGAATGAACACAGAAAAGTGCGGCAATCGAGAAGATTATTTTTTTCAGAAAAACTGTAACACTTACTTTCATTCATTCCCCCGCTAAAATTGCCAGCCCGCAGAAATAGACGGAATAATCATTCCGTAAGACATACCCGATGTAAAGGCTGCAACAAAATCCACGTTACCTTCCGTATAAAATCGTTTTGTAAAATACTTCTGGAACGCAACGCCAACATTTACGCTGATATTCGTACTGTCAAAATGCTCAGATTCAACGTCGTGATCAAAATGGAACACGTAGTCCATAAAATAAGTAAAGCCTGCGCCGGCATGAAGTTCCACATTTGCACTGTGTTTGAATTTTATCTGCTGCTTTTCCGGTTCCAGTGGATCCTGCCAGACCGTTTTTTTGTTAAAAACTTTCTGGTACACAAAATCAAGATGTGCAGTAACAAGGTTTCCGTCGATTTTGTAGCTGTCGAATTCAGTATTCATCCGGGTATAACTACCGTTAAGGGCAGCACCAAAATATCCCCACTTTCGTTTGAACGGCATGAACGTAATTTTTGAAACAGCAGTCAAAGGCCACACTCGGGAATTCATAAACTCATCGAAAGTGCCATCATAAACTATTACAGGCAAACCATATCCCAATGAAACATCAAGGTCAACCCGCTTTTTAAATCGTACTTCAAATTCACTGGAAGTATTTTTAGGGTTTATAAGTCCACTGGCATCTGTTGCAAGAAGATGATATTTTCCCGGCGGAATCAATTCCGGATTTACATAGAACAAAAATTCAGAGTTGTTTCTGCGGTTTATTTTGTAGTTCTTTTCCGGATCAATAAATTCAATCTTAAAAGTTTTTAATGCATTTACTTTTAAAATATATTCTGTGTGGCGGGTATCATCGGTGAGTTCTTCCGGCAAAAAGAGATTTTTACCGGTAACTTTTACAAGCCCGTCGTTGTATTCATCGAGATAGATTTTGGAAGGAGAAATTGTAGAAACTTCAGGTTCAAAGGCTTCAATAATTTCCAAATCAATCCAGTCAGTCGGTTCCTGTTTGCGGCTCAAAAGGTCGTAAGGAGTAATTCGATAGCGATATGTGCCGACAACAAGGCTTGGCCGAACCTTTACGCTGGTGCTGTTATCAGGTAATTCAAGGTAAGGAACCAGTTCACCGTCTTTATTTTCAAGAAGAACTTCTTTCCATTCGCCTGTTTTGCGGTTATAAGATTGAATTTCAAGGCCGTAAAATCTTATGTAATCGGATTCTTCGTCTTCCCATTCAAGATTCTGCCAGTTTTCTTCTATTTCGTGAGCGCGCTGTTCATCTTCGTCTTTAGTAATTAACATTTTTTTCTTATCCTTTGCCCACACAGCAACAGAACTCAAAATCGACGAAAATAACAAAATTGAAAGGAAAAACTTTTTCGACTGCATTCTACTTTTTCCTTCCGTATTTTTTATTTTTCTTTGACGACTTGATTTTTTTAGAATCAACTGTTGGAACGTCAATTACAAACTCAGATTCAGCAACTTCACCGGCAAGAGATTTTACGCGTTTTGCACTTGCCACAGTTTTGCGGCCTTCTACCGACCACGAATACTTTCCGTTTGTTTCTGAAATTACACGGTATTCGTCTTCCAAAAGATTTAGGGTAATCAAGTTTTCCTTTATTTCTTTTTTAATATTCACATTTTTGTTGGCGCGGTCTTTTCCACGAATGCGAACAATATAGGTTGACGCGTCCGGCACCGGACTCCACGAAAGATTAAGCACCGGCGGGTTGTTCTTAAGATATTCGCCGTCCATATTTGCAGGACTTGGTGTAAGTTTTTTTGCAGAAGAAAGTTTTTTATACGCAGAAAGAGTAAAGCGGCCGCGTTTAGATTCATCCGTATTTGAAATATCGATAAAATCTTCTGCTGTATGAGCGTGAACTACTACTTCATAAGTTCCGGCTTCAAAACCCCGTTCAGGGTCTGCGTTCAGCGATTTTGGCGCAATTTTATATCCCTTTTTCACTTCTGCATCAGTAGGAATTTTAATTACAACTTCGCGTTCTTTGCCATCTGTGCGGGTAATTACAACCTGGGCATCAGAAACTTTATCAACAGAATACCAGTTTATATCTACACCGTTTAAGAACGCATTCAAACCGTCCAGCACTGCATTTTTTTGAGGGAGTGTAACTTCTACCGGGCGCAGTTTGAACAACTGGAACCGCGCTTCTGCAATTCGGCCGCTTCGACGGCTTACAACACCAGGCACTGCATTGGCACGCGCCTGTACTTCGATTTTATAAGAATCCTTGTCGACAAAGCCTGCGCCGTTATACATATCCACATTTACAAGCGGTTCAGTAACATTGTCTTCGTAAACAAGTTCATCTTTTCTATTAATAATAGAAACCTTGTAAAAATCGGCGCCGTCAACCTCTTTCCATCTGAATTCAAACGGCTTTGTTTCCCGGGCAACAGCTCTTCCGCCCGGCACAGGATTTTGCAAAACAGAAGCATCCAGTAAATCTAGAACTTCAAAAGATTTTGGTGCAGTGTAAAAAATCTGGTCAATTTCTTCGGACTTAGAGTTCAAGCGCCACCAGTAGGTTCCAATCGGCAATAAAACGCCCTTAAGGCTGAAGCCGTTTCCGTCTGAAGTATAAACAAGTTTTTCAAAATCAGAATCTTTTGCAATTTCCAGAATTGAATTATAGGATTCCGGCAGATTTCGCTTCCAGGTAAATACCATATCCTGCATCAAGGTCCAGGCAACACGATATCCGTCTGCAGGTTCAACTGTGCGCTGGTCAATTTTTCCTTCCAGAGCGTAGAAAACTTTTTTGCCCGTAATTTCAGAAATATTATCTTCACTGTCGATTGTCTGAACGGTCCAGTAGTATTTTTTATTTTCAAGCTCAGAATAACCTTTGAGCGAAAAAGTATTTGCAGAAACTTCGCGGCTCAAAACCGGTTCCAAAAGATTTTCGTTTTCAGAAATCGTAATTTTATAGCGGGAAGCTTCCGGATCTGCATGCCATGAAAAACTAATCGGTCGGGCAGAACGTTCACGGTCAACTGTTGCATTTTCAGCCGGCAAAAACATTTCCGGACTCACAAGTTCACCCTGGCGGAGAATGCGGAATTCACCAGTTTTTGAAGGAGCTCTGTAGCCGGCATGATTTATAGTATAGAACGGAGTTACCTGCCACCAGTATCGCCCTTCCGAAAGATTTGCGTACACGGCAGATGTTGTTGTGCATTTCTGTTCGATAACCGGTTTTTTAAGCTCCGGATTATCAGCAATTACAACACGATACGAAGAAGCCTGCGGAGATTCAGACCATATCAGGCGAACTGCAGGAAAACGTTTTCTGTAAGAATAGGCAAAATCCTTTTCCGGCGAAATCAAAACTGGTGCCGGAGAAGAAATCATCTGGATTTTTCCTTCTGCCTCAACGGAAGAAGAATTCTTTGGATTAACAAATCTCCAGTAATAAACACCCTGCTTTAATTCAAGCTCCATTTTTTCTGTAAGATTTACAGTACGGCTTGCAAAACGATTTCTAAAGCCCTTGTCCAGCGCAAGTTCAAAACGGAACTGCTCATTTGAAGAATAATTTACGAAATTCCAGTTAAACAAAACTTTTTGGCTTGTTCCTTCGTGGAAAATAATTTTTTCGTTTGGAGAAGGATAAGTTACTGTAAAGGTCGGGGCTAAAATTTCGCCGTCCTGCACGCTGAGTGCTTCACCCTGAGAAATCACACTCTGTCCGCCATCTTTTGAAGTGATGTTTGCAGACCCGTTTACAACCTGAACTTTATCGCCGGCAAATACAGAGCTTCCGGCTTCAATATCGATTTTTACACCATTTGAAGTAAGTTCAAAACCATTTTCCGCTTCAACAGAATCTATAAACGCAGCACCTCTTACAACCGATGCATTAAAGCCTCGTCCTTCAGATTCTTTTTCGTCAAAAATCTGAATCATGGAATTTTCCTGCAGAACAAGTTTGTTTCCGTCATTAAAGGTTACTGTTGCTTCTGCAAGCTCCGAGGTATGAATCGTATCGCCGTTATAAAGAGGACTTTCCTGCCGCAATCTATCCCAAATCACGCGTTCAAGGAATTTTCGCTGAGCAGTACGGTATTTAAATGAAATTGTTGCAATTGGCTCTTCGTTCAGTTTGCTAAGCGTGCGGTAAAAACTATTGTAAAAAAGAACGGAATTGAGCGCAGCCCCTGCCATACAAATCAAAATCGCAAGCAGGAAAGAAAGAGCAATGTCATTTCTTAACTTGGATTTTGTTTTCTTCTTCATTCAGGTCAACCTTTTCAAATTCCGGAATCGGGATTCCAAGCATTGCGCGAACTTCGTTCAAAGTTTTTGGACCTTTTGGCCCTACAGCTTTTTCGCAGTCTTTGTCCAGAACAAAGTCCTTGTCGCCAGCCTTAAAGAATTCTTCAAGGTTGAATTCCGGCATATTAACTACGCCATAAAAATGCTGTGCACCCTTTCCTTTTACTTCAAATTCTACAGGAATCTGCTCTATTACAAGTCTTCCTGCGTCAATTTCACTTTTTAAAATTTCGCGTGTATCTTCAGTAATAAGAATGTCTGTTCCACAAGGCTTATTTGAACTTTCTGTTCGGGAAGCAAAGTTTACGGCATCACCGATGGCAGTATATTCCATTTTATCCTGACCACCCATGATACCAGCTGTTGCTCGACCTGTGTTCAAACCACAACCAATTCTGATGTGCGGCTTATATTTTGCGTTTGGTTCATTTTCGTGCTGTTTTGTAAAGGCTTCTGCATCTTTGTTGTATTTCATAAGTGCATAGCGCATTGCGATTGTCCCGCGGATTGCATTAAGTGCATCTTCTTTTACATGTTCCGCGTGCTGAGCAGCAAGTTCCTTCTTTTTTGGATCTGAATCAGGCAGGTTTTCAAAGCTCAAATCTTCATCCCGAAGAATTCCCCATACCGCCATGATTGCGTCACCTTCAAACTTATCAACGTTTCCGTGACTGAGCGAAATACAGTTTACCATTCGGCCCATGTAGTCGTTCAAAAAGCCGATAATTTCGCGAGGAGAATCATTTCCAAACTTATTTTTAAAGCCGTCTGAAATTGCAGTAAAACCACGAATATCGCTGAAAAAGATTGTAATATCTTTAAGATGCGGTTCAAAATCGATTTCTTTGCGGGCAATCGCCTTGGCAACGCCTTTGTTTGTAAACTTTGCAAAAGTATCCAGAAATTCCCGTTCATTCTGAGTTGATTTATTCAAAACACCGATTTCGTCCTGGCGCTTCGTGTTCAATTTAGAAATAATCGGCGTGTCAAAGTTACCGTCCTGAATTTCCATTGCTGCATCGGAAAGCCGGGTCAAAGGAATGGAAATTGCAACTTTTGCAAATATCAGAACAAAAATAATCGAAAGAAAGAAAATTACCAGCATCAGATAAATATTGTCCTGTCGAGTTTTTCGCACTCCTTCCAGGGCTGTATCATAAGACACTGTTGTAATAATCACTATGTCGGCGATATTCAATTTTCGGTATGCACCAAAATACGAAGTTTTTTTGCCGTTTTCATCTTTTTCCTTGTACGGTACCTGCATTGATTCAAGATTATTAAAGCTTGATTCTCTGATTTTCTTTACAAGCGAATGATTTGTATAACTTGTTCCAGCAAGAACCTTTTCTACATCCGGATGCGAAATTATTTCATCCAGATTATTTATCATGAATGTTGTATTTCCAGAACCGGTTCCCAAAATTTCAGAAAGACTTTCAATCGAAAAGATTATGATACAAGCCTGATCACGGCCGTTTTCTTTCCACGGAAAAAGAAGCCCCATAACAGGAAGGCCAAAAAACGGCGAAAGGTTCAAAGCGATTGTTTCACCATGAATTGATTTTACAACATCTTCCTTTCGGGCAGAAAGAAACTCATTTATTACGGTCGATTCAATTTCGTTTGAAATAAAAAACTGAGCATTCACAATACGGTCATCGCTGGGATTTCTACGGTCAATTCCATTTTCAGAAAGAACATAAATTGCGGCGATTTCCGGATTTCGTTCAAGAAAGAGAGTGGTTGCCTGTCGCGCATTGGAAGATTTTCTTCCGCCGCTTACAACACCAATAAGATCAAGAAGCTGGGATACATTTGCCTTGATTGAAGAAAGTTTATCTTCGACTGTACTTGCAGAACGAGTGTTTAAAGAAAGGTTATTATTTTCGGCAGTAACTTTAACATCTTTTCCCATTATGAGAGTAGAAATTATCGTTACAGAGCCCAAAGAAACAAGGACAATAAATCCAATTATAAGTGCAAGTTTTACGCCAATCGGAAATTTGACGTCACCTGTCTTAGGAACAGCCTCTCCCATCTCTATTCTCTCCATATAAATGTTACTGATAAAACTATTTGTAAACATAGCATAATATTCATATAATGAAAATATGCTTTCTTACTTACACGGGTTCCATGCGGGAAATCACGCGGACATTCTTAAACATCTCTGTCTTTTGTACACGATTCAGTATTTCAACAAAAAAGACAAACCTTATTCCGTTTTTGACACTCATTCCGGAAGGGGCTTATACGATTTACAGGATGAAAAGGCATTAAAAACCGGAGAAGCTGCCCGCGGAATCGGAAAACTTTTGGAAGCCAGTGAAACCTTTCCGGAAAGCGTTCCTCAGGAGCTTTACGAATATCTGAATTTTGTAAAAAAATCTTTGAAAGAAGGCTTTTATCCCGGAAGCCCCGCAATCGAAAAATTCTTCTTAAAAGAAAAAAGTAATTTATTTTTAACCGAACTGCACAAAACTGAATTCGAAGCTCTTGGTCATAACTTGAAAAAAATCGAAAAAAACACCGAGTGCCTTGTAAAAATCGAAAATAAAGACGGTTTTGCTTTCTTAAAAGCTTCTACCCCACCGGATATTAAACGCGGATTTATCTTGTGCGACCCGAGCTACGAAGAAAAATCAGACTATGAAAACGCTTCTTCAATCTTAGTTGACGTGCATAAAAAATGGTGTGGCGCAACAATTCTCTTGTGGTACCCGCTTTTGCAAAACCGCGCCGACGACATAGAAAACATGAAGCAAAGAATTCTTGCCTACGCAAAAAAACAAAATGCAAACACGGAAATTCTGAACGCAAAACTCTGCATTGACACAGAAGATTCCCATGTTGAAACCTCGCTAAAAGAAGCAATCGGAAGCGCAAAACCCCGGCTTTACGGCAGTGGAATGTTTGTTGTAAATCCCTGCTGGGGGCTAAAAGAACATCTGGAAAAATGCCTCCCATACCTCACACGAATCCTCCAGTCAGAACAAAACGGCTCCTGGGCTGTTTCTCTATTGTAATAGGATGAATGCCGAGTTTTACAACATCGTTTTGCGACTGGTAGCCAATTATGGTGGAGCATTTGTAAAACTCGGCATTCATCCTCTAGAAAAGTTTTGCTTGTGAAATCCAAAACCCGTGGTACACTTTTATAGTCGGGTGGCAGAGTATGTTACGGCTTAAACCGCAGCATCCATGACAGACAACAGGAGGTTCCTTATGAGCATTACCCTACATTCTCTTGGCGCAGCAGAAGAAGTTACCGGTTCAAAACACGTTCTTGATATCGATGGAAGACAGATTCTTATTGACTGCGGAGCTTTTCAAGGAAAGCGAAAATTATCAGACGAAAAAAACAGAAATTTTGACATAGACGCAAAAAATCTTGAAGCCGTAATTCTTACTCACGGACATTACGATCACTGTGGTCTTTTACCAGTACTTACAAAAAAAGGCTTTGAAGGCAATGTTTACGCAACACCAGCAACTCGTGATATTGCAAACCTTGTCATGATGGACAGTGCCCGTATTCAGGCTCGAGATGCAGAATTCCTTGCAAATCAGGCAAATAAAAAGGGCGAAAAATTCAGCTGGAAGCCATTATTTACAGAAGATGATGTTGTAAAAACTGCAAACCAGATTATTTCCCTTTCTTACAACCGAAAAATGTATATTGCACCGGATGTTCAGCTTGAATTTTTTGATGCCGGCCACATTCTTGGTTCTGCATTTGCAAGCCTTAACATAAAGGGCTGGCACCATGCAGGAATTAATGCACCCTATCAGCATTCAACCGGGGACAACGAAACACGCATTTTATTCACCGGCGATATCGGACGAAAAGAAAAACCAATTATTCGTCCGCCGGCAACCGATTTTCCGGCTCCAGATTACATCGTAATGGAAAGTACCTACGGAAACCGACTCCATGAAAACCGCGAATTTGCGCTTAAAGAATTGGAACGAGTTGTTCGGGATACATGTGCAAAGAAAGGCAAAATAATTATTCCTTCATTTGCCATCGAACGCGTTCAGGAACTGGTTTTCTATCTGCACCTTCTTACAGACAAGAAAAAAATTCCTGTTGTGCCGATTTACGTTGATTCGCCAATGGCTTCAAATGCAACCAGCGTTTTCCGCGTACACCCGGAATGCTACGACGAAAGCGTAAATGAAGCGTTCCTCAAACACCACAAAAATCCATTTGGTTTCGGTTCGCTCACTTTTACAACCAGCATAGAAGAATCAAAGGCGCTGAACAAAAAAGAAGGCCCGATGATTATTATCTCTGCAGACGGTATGTGCGAAGCAGGACGCGTTCTTTATCACCTTGCAAACGACATCAGTAATGAACGAAACACAATTCTTATTGTTGGTTACATGGCAGAAGACACCCTCGGCAGAAAAATCCGTGATGGAGAAAAAGAAGTTAAGATTCTTGGCGACATGTATCAGGTAAAGGCAAAAATCGAACAGATTAATGCATTTAGTGCCCACGCCGATTACAAGGAAATGACTGAATGGCTAAAATCAATCGATACCAGCCGCTTGAAGAATATTTTTATGGTACATGGAGAAAAAGATGCGCAGGAATTCTTTACGGATTACCTGCATCAGAATGGATTCCCAAATGTAACTGTATGTAAGTACGGCGAATCGTATGAACTGTAGTTTAAAACTCTTTCTTGATTAAAGGAAGCTCTTTTTCCCAGACGGCTGCCATGTAACGGTAGCCGTTTTCATTTGGGTGGATTCCGTCTTTGCACATAAGTGTGCGGTAATTCGAGTGCTCAAGCATTGCACGGCGCATATCCACAATTTGAACATTATTTTTCTGAGCAATTTCCACAAGATGCATGTTATAAAGCTCATGATTCAAATATAACTTGAATGAGTACTGATTTAATTCTTTAAGAATAATTTCCCGGTCATGACCTTCTGAAATATGTTCAAACCACCAGTCGGCAACCAGCGGCGGCATTGTCATAACAAGAGGAGTAACCTTTGCATTGCGACATGCGTCTATCATTTCCTGCATAATGCGGTCAAAATCTTCTATTTTTGTGCGTGGAAAATGCTGCTCATCTGGAGTTTCACAAACTTCCGACCAGGAATAATCACAGTCGTTTCCGCCGCTTTCAAGAATGGCAAGGTCTCCGCAAACACCTTTTTCCAAATCTTTTACAAGGCGGCGCTGGGTTTTAGATGCAATAGAACCAAAAACACTTTGATTATGCAGCTCAAATCCAAGTGCGCGGCTTGCAAGGTCAAGACTGGTATCTTCAATAATATCAAAAAGGTGGCCGCTTTCAGTTCCAGTCACAGCCCCTTTTAAAATCGAGTCACCATATACGCTGATTTTATTGATTCCGTTTCGCATTATTAAACTCCATTTTCAGTCGGCATTATCCAATTAATTTCCAATCGTACCTTTTGTGCTAGGTACTGCGCCGTTGCGGCGGGCATCAATTTCTACGGCAGAGCGTATTGCTCTGGCGCTGGCTTTGAAAAGACCTTCCATTTTGTGATGATCGCTTCTTCCGCGGATTGTATCAAGGTGAAGATTACACTGAGCTCCGTTTACAAAGCCTTGCCAGAAATCTTCAAAACAGTCTGTCTGGAAACTTGCTTCTTTTCCGTCCTGTCCGATAGAAACAAGAGGAATACCTGTAAGCTGTGCATTGCAGGAAAGATATGGCCGTCCGCCAAAATCAACTGCAGCCTGCAACAAGGCTTCATCCATTGGATAAATAAAGCAGCCGGTTCTAAAAATTCCTGCACAGTCGCCAAGGGCTTTTGCAAAACACTGGCCTAAAACAATACCAGTATCTTCAATCAAGTGGTGCTGATCAACTTCAAGGTCTCCCTTAAGTTCACCAGTCAAATCAAAAAGTCCATGTTTACAAAAACTTTTAAGCATGTGATCAAAGAATCCGATTGGATTTTTTACATCACACTTTCCAGTTCCGTCTAAATTTAATGTAAGCGAAATCTGAGTTTCGCCGGTTTTTCTTTCAACAGTAGCAATTCGCATAAGTCAATATTACCACATAACTGGAAATTAAGGCTATATCACATTTTCTTTTAAAAGCTTAATCATTGCATCTGCAACTTTCGGATCAAACTGAGTGCCTTTGTTCTTTTCAAGTTCAGCAAGGATTACACTATTTTCAAGTTTTATTCGATATGAACGGTCTGTGTGCATTGCGTCATAAGAGTCGGCAACACAAATTATCCGCGCCTGAATCGGGATTTCTTCACCTTTTAAGCCCTTTGGATAACCTTTTCCGTCATAACGTTCATGGTGATAAAGCGCCGCAGCTTGAATTCCATCCACCATCGTAAAGCCTTCAAGAATGTCGGCTCCATAAAGCGTATGCTTCTTCATTTCAAACCATTCTTCATCATTAAGTTTTGACGGCTTACAAAGTATTTCACGAGGAATCAACACTTTTCCTACATCGTGCATCATTCCCATGTAATAAATTGATTTTTGGAAATCTTCATCATAACCGAGTTCTTCTGCAATCTTTTTAGAATACAAACCAACATGAGAAGAATGCATCTTTGTATACTCATCCCGAACGTCGATAAATCTAGCACAAAGTCGAAGCAAACTTTCAATTTTTTCATTATCAATTTTTGACTGCTTTTCTACGAGATAAAAAAGAATGACCGAAATGACAAAAACTATAAATGCTACGCTAAAAAGAGAAGTTGCAATAATAAAAAGCTTATCCTTAGCTGGATTGTGATAAAATTTTCCGGAAAGATAAAAATCACTTGTTGTAAGAAGTTCATCGGTATACAAAACAAAGCCAAGTTTAACATTGTTGTGAGCCGGAGCAATCGCTGTAAACGCCGGCGAGCTTCCGCGAATCGTAATTGTACTTCCGTTATTAATGTATTCTCCATTCCAGCTTGAATCAATCCGACTTTCCTCAGGAACTGTCATATTCAAAGTCCAGTCTACAAACGGAAAATCTGTTTCGTTGTGAATATAAATATCATACTGACTTCCCCAGCTTCCGTTATCTTCCTGCCAGCAGTTTTTTACTCCGTCACTTCGAATTGGGATTTCCATCGTTACATCGAGTTTTCCAAGAGAACTTGGCGCATTTGAAATTTTAGAATAATTTACGACAATTTTGTTTAAATATGAAATCTGGTACAATGTTGCAAAAACAAACAAGAAAGAAAAAACAGTAATAATAAACGAAACCAATAACATCCGACTTTTTTTAAATGGACGTACCAATTTATTTATAATTTTTCTCATACAAAATATTTTACCACTAAGAATTAAAGTTGTAAAAAATAATTAACCCTAGTTTGCAACAAAGAAATCATGTACAATCCAAATATGAACGACATCAGAAATTATTCAGTTATGAAACTGGCATGGCCGATTTTTATGCAAATGCTTCTTTCCATGGCTTTAGGCTACGCGGATACCGTAATGCTAAGCCATTATTCTGATGTTGCCGTTGGTGCGATTGGAAATGCCAATCAGATTATGGGATTTTTAACCCTAGCCTTTACGATTGTTTCTAGTGCGACAGGCGTTGTTGTTGCTCAATACCTTGGAGCGAAAAAATACGACCTGATGGACAAAATTTATACAGTCGCAGTTGTTTTCAATCTGATTCTAAGTATTTTCGTCTGTTTAATTGTAACAATTTTCAGCCAGCACCTTTTAAAAGCAATGCATGTGCCGGAAGTTATGTTTTCCCAGGCACTTTCATACATGAATATTGTAGGTCTATTTCTTTTTACAGGCGCAGTAACAAATACTCTTTCACGCATTTTTAACTGCAACGGAAAAACCGTAATCGGCTTTGTAGTTATGCTTGGAATAAACCTTCTGAATATAGCCGGAAATTACCTGTTTTTATTCGGACCATTTTCATTTTTAGGACTTGGAATCAAGGGAGTTGCAATTTCAACAAGTGTCAGCAGTATATTCGGGATGATTATATCTTTCGTTTTATTCCGGATTTTTATCAAAGGAACTATTTCGCTCCGATACCTTTCTCCATTTCCAGGTGACATTCTTGCAAAATTAATAAAACTTGGACTTCCAAGCGCCGGCGAAAACATTTCCTACAATATTGCACAAATTTTGATAACCATTTTTGTAAATACAATGGGTGCAGTTTCAATAACAACAAAAATATACTGCAACATTCTATGCGGATTTTCTATTATTTTTTCAAATTCTGTTGCCGGCGCCAGTGCAATTATCACAGGACACAGCGTTGGAAGCGGTGATTACGAATTTGCATACCGGCGGGTTTGGAAATCTCTTTTCATCGCGATGATTGTTTCAATCGTAATCGCCGGCACAAACTATCTGATTTCCCCATTTACGCTCAAGCTTTTTACACAAGACGAAAATATCATACAACTTGGCCATAAGATACTGTTTATAGCGTTTATTCTTGAATTTGGAAGATGCATAAATCTTGTAGTAATACAAAGCCTTAGAGCCGCCGGCGATGTTTTATTCCCTACCTTACTGGGAATCGGTTCCATGTGGGGAATTTCTGTGGTTTTTGCCTGGATTCTGGGTATTTACTTCAAACTAGGACTTCCCGGCGTATGGATTGCTATGGCCGCCGACGAAATTTTCAGAGGAATAGTTGTCTTAATTCGCTGGAAAATCGGACTGTGGCGTGGAAAATCCGTTGTAAACTGATTTACGGCAATCTGTTTCCTGCTGCCTGGTAAATTTCGTACCATTCCTTTCTGGAAAGTACTACATCGCAGGCTCTTGCCGATTCCTGTACACGACCAGGATTTGTTGTTCCAATCACAGCCTGAGTTTTTCCCGGATAACGCAAAATCCAGGCAAGAGCAACGGCAGTGGCATTTGTATTCTGTTCTCCGGCAATTCTATAAAGCACACGATTTAAATCCGGAAAACGTTCATTATTAAGGTAAACGCCTTCAAAAAATCCGTACTGCATAGTTGACCAGGCTTGAACTGCAATATCATTCATACGGCAGTATTCAAGGATTCCGCCGTCACGCATTGTAGAACCATCCCACTTCATATTTGTCTGCAAAATTGCATCAATCATCGGAGTGTGGCATGGTGAAAACTGCACTTGATTTGCACAAATCTTGAAAGGAACATATTTTGAAACATAAGAAAGAGTTCCCGGATTGCAGTTAGAAAAACCGAAGTTTAAAACTTTTCCTTCCTGATGAAGTTTTGTAAAAGCCTCTGCAATTTCTTCACCTTCCATGAGCACATCCGGGCGGTGAAGTAAAAGTGAATCAATATAATCTGTTTTTAAGCGGGAAAGACTTGCATTCACGGCATTAATGATATGGTCTTTTGAAAAGTCATACCAGGTCAGGCCGTTTTCACTTCGAATTCCGCATTTGGACTGAAGAAATACTTTTTTGCGCAGTTCAGGATTTTGTTCAAAAACCCGCCCTAAAAGTTCTTCTGCGCCACCGTTTGCATAACAGTCTGCTGTATCAAAAAAATTAATTTCTGAATCCAAAGCTGTTTTGCAAAGGAAAGCATGGTCTTCAACAGACTTATCACTTGTGCGCATAAGCCCGAGAATAATCTTTGAAACTTTTGTGCTGTTTGAACCAAAATCTATAAACTGCATAGGCTCCTGGAAAATCTATTTAATTACCTTTCTAAGTTCGTATTCAAGAATGTCTGTTGCGCCAAGAGTGCGGAGTTTTGGCAAAAGTGTTGGAACTTCACTCTTTTTAACAGCGATTTTTACAGCATAACCATCGTCGCCGAACAATGGAGAAACTGTCGGGCTTTTCATAGAAGGAATACCCTTTATCAATGCATCAAAGTTTGACTTAGAAACATTCATTTCCAGCATTACACGGCTGCGGGCTGCAAGAACGGCTTCAAAAAGCATTTTAAGTTCCATGATTTTCTGCTTTTTTTCAGGATCTGCCATAGCAGCCTTTGAAGCGTACATTCTTGTTGAAGATTCCATCAATGTGTCTACAATCTTAAGGCGGTTAGCGCGCAAAGAAGAACCTGTAGAAGTATTATCGATAAGAATCTGAGCTAATGCTTCATCTGTATCCTGAACAAATCCTTCACTTGTTCCCCAGGTGCGGAAAATTGTTCCGTCAATTTTTTTGCTTTCAATGTATTTTTTTGTAAGAGCCTGATATTCAGTTGCGATTGTAACTTTTTCTTTCAAAAGTGCATCGTAATCTTTTGTTTCAGGAATTGCTGCAACAATGCGAACAGGGTCAAAACCAAGGTCCATAATTTCTTCAACCTGATCCTGAACACCATTTTCATAAACCCAGTCTTTTCCACTGAATCCAACATCAGCTTTGTTCTGAGCAAGCAATGCACTTGTAATCTGTGGTTTTACAACCTGAAATGCCAAATCTTCCTGATTTGTTGTCGGAAAATAAGTTCTGTCTGGAAGATGGATAGAAATGCCAACATCGTTTAAAAGTTCATAAACCGATTCATAAATGCGGCCTTTTGCGAGAAGAATCTTAAGTTTTTCCATCTTGTAACTCCAGTGCGTTTAAACGCGATTTTTATTTTCTACAATATACTAAAAAAACACACTGAATTCAACGACTGTACACATACTTACTTGGCACAGGCTTTTTTCAAAATCTCTATCAAATCGGCATAATCTTTTTTCAGATTTTCCTTTGATTCGCAAACCATTACTTCAACTTCATTGTGAAAAAGCCGGTCCTTTGCTGTAATCGGCATGTAATTTACATCACTGTGAATGTAATAATGCTCAATACAACCAAGCGGAAGAATATAAACCCGCGCACTTTCGATTGCAGCAAGAATATACCAGGTTGCATTTATGATGAGCGGAATAGTTCTTGCCAGCGGAATCGGGAGAATATCCTTGAGCTTGTGATTTAAACGCAGGATTCCCATAAGAACAACCGCTTTGAATGTATCAAGGCCTTCAGGTTTTTCATACTTATCGTAAAGAGCACGCAATTTTTCTATAAAAATATCAATTTCGGGACTTATCGAAAAATCGATTTCACAGACTGCTTTACCAACGGCAACAATATAGGATTCCAGTCTGTAGATTAATTTTTCCAAGGTAACCGGCGTTTCCATTTCTCTTCGGGTAAAAAGCATTCTGTAAAAAGGCTGCTGCTTTTCATTCTGTTTTTCAAGCCAGGAAAGAACTCTTTCATCATCACAGACAACATCCCTCAATTTTCCTGCAAACAATGAATCCAGATCCGTAATAATTCTACCGTCAGTGCCTAAGAGCGAACAAACCTTAAAGAAGACACCAAGCTCATCCTTTCCGCCAACATCGATTACACCCGTTCCAGCCGTTCCATAGTGACTTTCCACACAATCCAGCAGATTTGTAAACATCTGCTGATCCGTATAACCTTCTACAAAAATCTGATTATCACTGAAGAAAAACTGCTTGTGATAAGTGTTAAAGCGCGGAAGAAAACGGCGGAAAAGAATTTCATCCTTTTCACTCAATTCATCGATACTCGTAGGCAGGCGGTTTACATGACAAACCACAACGCCAATCAAATCATCTGCAAAACGCAAATCAATAAAATACGGAGAATGTGTTATCAAAAAGAAAATACGTTTTGGATCTTCGGCGGCAACCTTACGGATTTCGTTCATAAAAAACGACTGAAACTGCGGATGAAGATGAAGTTCCGGCTCATCCAAAATCAATACATCAGATTTTAAACCGTATAGTGCGACTAGAAGGGTAAGAATTTCTTTTAAGCCGTGACACTCGCCTTCCTGAAAACTGTATTCTACTCCCCAGGCTTTGTTCACAACCATTGGAACAACAGAACCATCCGGTCGCTGTTCAAAGCGAATCATTTTTCCAAACATATTGGAAAGAACCTGTTCAATTTTTTCGCGAATTTCAGAATCTTCTTTAAGTTTTAAAAGAAGTTCATCCTGATTCGCCCGTTCCGAACGCAAAAAATTTACCTGAAACCCTTTCTGCTCAAACTGTTCTGCAACGGCTTCTGCAAGCAGGGTTTTTCCGGAACCGTTCGGTCCAACGATAATATTAACCTGATTCCAGTTATTCTTTTTGAATACAGCTCTTCCCCATAAAAATGGCAGCTTAACTCTAGTTTCAACTTCGAACATAGGCTAGTCCTTTCGTCTTACTTCGAATTCTATCTTCGGATTTTTTACAACCGAATCCGCCCGCTTTTTATATTTTTTATAAAGATATTCCTGCGCCCTGAAAGGCTTTGCATCTTTTGCTGTTTCAATTTGAGCCCACTGACCATTTTCCTTAAGTTCAAGAGCATTTTCTGTATCCTTAAAATAAACTTCAAGGATTTCTTTTACTTCCTCAAACACTTTTGAATCAAGAATCGGGAACATAAGTTCAATGCGGCGGTCAAGATTTCTAGACATCCAGTCTGCACTGGAAAGATACAATTCTTCATCGCCGTCATTCTGGAAATAGAAAATGCGTGAATGCTCAAGATATCGGTCGACAATAGAAACAACGCGGATGTTTTCGCTAAGCCCCGAAATTCCTGGAACCAGCATACAAACTCCACGGATATTCAAAAGAACCTTTACACCTGCCTGACTTGCTTTGTACAGGGCTTCAATAATTTCTTCGTGAGTAAGAGCGTTCATCTTTGCCATGATAAGTCCCGGATGCTCCGGCGTACTGCGTTCAATTTCACGCTGAATCATAGAAAGAAGTTTTGTTTTTAAAGTAACCGGTGCCATTCCCAGCTGCTTCATGGACTGCAAGGTTGAATAACCCGTTACAAGGTTAAAGAAAAGACTTGCATCGTTTACAATTTCATAATTTGAAGTAAACAGAGAAAGATCCGAATAAATCTTTGCGGTCTTTGGATTATAATTTCCGGTTGCAAGATGCGCATAGCGTCTGATAGAACCATTTTCGCGGCGCATAACCATTATAATCTTTGCATGAACCTTTAAATTTACAAGCCCATAAATTACCGTTACACCTGCGTTTTCCAGCTGATGGGCGCGGGCAATATTTCGTTCTTCGTCAAAACGAGCTTTTAATTCTACAAGAACAACAACCTGCTTTCCTTTTCGCGCAGCACGTTCCAAAGCCGCAACAATAGGAGAATCCGTACCAGTTCTGTACAAAGTCATTTTTATTGCAAGAACTTTAGGGTCGTCAGCCGCATCATTTATGAATTTTACTACAGGTTCATAAGATTCATACGGAACGTGCAAAAGAACATCGTGCTGCTTAATAGTGTCCCAGTAAGGTTCATCTTCCGGCAGAGAATCAGGGTAATATTTTTCCCATTCAGGGAAGCTCATTTTTCCGTCATCAATTTCCCGCAGGCCCATTAAAACACCTGGATTTACGATATCTTCGACCTTGTATACATCGTCATCCTCAAGTTCAAGTTTTTCCATCAAAAAGCGGGTAATTTTTTCACTGGTCTGATTACAAGTCATCTGAACCGGAAATGAACTTTGTCTTTGAACGAGAACTTTTTCCATCTCGTTTACAAAATCCCTTCCGGATTCTTCATCAACTGCAAAATCAGCATCCCGGGCAATTTTAAAAATCAATGTTTCTTCAACTGCAAAACCAGGGAAAAGCTGAGTTCCGTACTGAGTAATAATTTCTTCGATAAGTGCAAAATCTTTTCTGCCGCTTTCACTTGGAAGCCACAAAATCTGCGGAATTCCAGAAGGAATTTGAACAAGCGAAATTCGATCTTCTTCGTCGCTTCCCTTTAAAATTTCATTTGCATTTCGAATACCTGAAATCGGTTTTAAAAGGAAAGCCGCATACAGAGAAAGATTTCCGATGTGAGGAAAAGGTTCTGTATCTGTTCGAAGCGGCGTTAAAAGCGGGAATAATTCCGAAAGGAAGAAATTCAGAGCATAATCACTTTGCGACGCCGAAAAATCAGCCGGTTTTACATAGCAGATATTTTCTTTTGCGAGACTTGGCAAAATATCGTTTTTAAGGCAGTTATGCTGCTCCCGAATCAAAAGATGAGATTTTGCAGAAATCTGCTTGAGCACCAGCTCCGGTGTAAGCCCCGAAACATCCTGCAATGAAGGAGAATTATCCAGCATTCGTTTTACAGAAGCTACACGAACCTGGAAAAATTCATCAAAATTCGAAGTTACAATGGAAAGAAACTGAAGGCGTTCCAAAAGAGGATTTTCTTTTCTCAAGGCCTGATGCAATACACGACCGTTAAATTCTACCCAGGAAAGTTCTCTGTTAAAAAATCTTGATTCCATTCTCTCCCTCCAATCTACGCCAAAATAATCTTGTAGCCAAATACTGACTCAAAAAGCTCACCCTTTTCTTCAAGGGCAAAACGTTCCAAAGCAAGATTTTTTATTCCCGGCGTACTAATCACCAGACTGTCGCCCTTTAACTTAATATTCAAATCCGAAAGAACACGCCCGTGACTTCTATCCAAAGCATCCGCTATTCGCAAAATTGCGGTCAGCTTAAGAATCTGCATTCGGTCACTTCGCGGCAAAATCTGAAACTGTTCACTATCCTGTGGCTGCTGTTTACCTCGATGATAACGGGCAATTGTTGCAACTATAATATTTTCAGTTCTAGTAAGCCCGAAAATTTCAGAATGGCGGATAATGTATTCTCCGTGTTCCTGATGATTACTCATGTTGATGAAGTTTCCGATATCGTGCAAAATCGACGCAACTTCCAGAAGAAGCTTAGAACGTTCGTCGAGAGAAAGTTCATTTTCAAGGCTCGCATACAGCTTCAGTGCATTCTGGCGTACATGTTCGGCGTGAGCTTCATCGCCATGGTATTTTCTGAGCAGGTTTACAGAGCTTGCAATTATCTGCTCGTTAAATTCATTTTTAAGTTCTTCGCTAGGATTTTTTGTCTTGCTTATAATAAGACCATCACGAATATTTGTTTCCGGAACAATAATAGTCTTTACCTGGGAATGATGAATAAACATCTTGTAAATCAAAAGACTAAGCGGAAGTGTAAGCGCATCGTTGTAAGAAATTTTGAATCTGGCAACACATTCGTCTACTGAATAAGTCTGTATTTCATCTACAAACCGGTCAAAATCTTCCCTTTCGATTGCCCAAAGCCAGGTAGAAATTGGTTTACCAACATTGATTGCAGAAAGAGTTGCATCCGAACCAACCGCGATAAACTGTTTTGTTTCCGAAATATTAAGTTCGCTTTCAAAAAGTCCTTTGGCGTTTATTGTATATTCTTCGACATACCGCTGAATATCTTCGAGATTAGTTGTCTGACCACGCATTTTTGGCGCAAGTCGAACGGTTCCCAAATGCAAACTATGAGCACCGGCCATTTTACCGTTTTTCATAAGCATAACTTCGGTTGAACCGCCGTTTACTTCCAGAATAACGGCATCTTCAAAATGGAATGTCCGATTTTCATCCTGCAGACATTCGGTAACTGCAAGATACATAAGACGGTTTTCTTCAATTCCGTCGATTACTTTAACTCTGAATCCGGTTGAAGAAAAAATCTTATCCATTACCGGATCTTTATTACTGGCTTCACGGAAAGCGGAAGTGGCAATTACATTTGTTTGTTCAGGAGTGATTCCCCAGCCGGCAAGCTGTTCCTTGTATCGCTGGAGAATATGAAGGCATTGAGATTGGGTTTCGCGTGCTATCGTACCAACTGTAAAAACATCGCGTCCGAGAGGAACAGGCATTTCAGAACGGTCAAGAACATTTCTCTTTCGGTCTTCTGTAAATTCTGCAACAAGCAGACGCACACCAGTAGAACCGATTTCAATAACAGCTTCTGGAGTAGCCATATTTTCCTCCCCAAAACAAACGATGTTACATTACAACTTATCAATAAGCATAGAACACTTTCCGCTTGGGATTGGGAGTGTTTTCTTCTTTTGATCTATAATGTTGATTGTAAAGTAGTAAAGTTTTTCGCTTTCCATCTGGATTTCCCAGCCACGCGGACTCTTGTTACTCAAAATTGTAATAAGGTTGCGTTTGAGGGAAAGATTTTCGATTCCCATGATTTCGAGGTTTGGAATAATCCAGTCTACGGTCTTTCGTGGCAAACTGATAGAAAGGCCAATTACGTTTTCAATCATGAGTGCAATTGTAGAAAGCCCTGTTGCAGCAAGAAAATGTGCTCTTGGGAAAGTTGTAGAACCTTCCATTGTTGCCATTTGAGCACTTGCCGGTTTGTATGCTTCAAAAACATCGCCTTTCTGATTTTCGTCGGTAGGCATAAGACCTTCCAAAACGAAATAAAGGTGACGGATTGAACATTCGCGTGCAAGTTCGTATTTCTGATACTTTTCAAGACCTTTTACAATAATAAAGTTGAACATCGGGAAAACGCTTCCGCAGAACCCTTCGCCATTTTCGCTGAATTTTGCGCTGTCAGCAGAAAGTGATGGGAACGGATGTTCTGTTCCAAAGGTAGCCGGATTCATAAGATGAGCAATCAAAGTTTCTGATTTGTCGGCACTTGGAATTTCAGCAAGAAGTGGCCAGAAACCGGCAATTGTTTTTTCCGGAAGCCTATTCATATCTTTGTCGAGATCGTGATAGAAACCTGTATCGTTATCCCACATCATCGAATTGATTCGAGTTTTCAAAGAGAAGTAGTTACGACGATACTGGAAGCTGAGTTCCTTGTCATTTAAAATATCTCCAAGGGCAGACATGTGCGCACAGTTGATTGCCATACAAGCGTTAAAATCAACCGGATAACATGTTCCTTCACGAGGAGCATTAAACATTGTACTTGCTGTTGCAGGAACTGCATAAAGTCCGTTTTCCTGCTTAAACGTAGCATCAATCCAGGAAATATACTTCTGCAAAACAGGCATTATTTCCTTGATGCGTTTTTTATTAGCTGATTTATGATAAAGATTGAACTCTGCCCATGCAAACAATGGAAGTCCAATTCCTTCCGGATTGTCTGATGAAAGTATCGGTTCATTTGTCTTTGTGTCGTATCTCCACCGAATTGCCCCGTTTTCTTCCTGCTGCTTGTAAAAATAATCGATGTTCAAATTTGCATCGTAATTCCTGTTGGAATAAACTAGAAAGAATGAGGACAAAATAGATTCAAACTGGTCTATGACTAACTTATCTCCCTCTGGATACATAAAATAACCGTCAGCAGTTTTTTCTCCTGTCTTCGGGTTGAGCCAATAATCCGATAGCATAGTCCAAGTTTTGTTGTAAATGTCTACAAAATCCTGATCATAGAAGTGGATTTTTGGAAAGTCGTGTTTGTTCACAAAAACTCCTAAAATTTCTATTGCGCATAGAGCAACAATTTTATCTAGTATATCACATTTTCAATTAAAACGGTATAATTTTCAAACATTTTAGGAGATTTTCTATGTATCAGTCCTTTGTTTATGTAGAAGCGAGAATACAATTACCGCCAGTTTCAAGCGTTTTTATCACAGACGAAAAAACTCACAAAATAAATATAAATACTCAGGTTCTTCAACAGGTTTATGTTTTGGCAAAGGCTCTGGAATGTAAAATTTCTACAATTTCAGACATTGAACACATTACTAATCTCCCGCAAAACCTTGAAGACGGAAAAAAGATTACCGGCTATTCTGTGCGGATTGCAGAAAACGGCAAACTGAATCTGCGCTTTCACAGCCACCAGAAAACAATTTTAATAGAAGAAGTTCGCATCGAAGAAGATTTAGGACGCCTTACCCATGCAAACGGTAATACACGCATGGATTATTCCTGTGCCGGTTATCCTAGTATCAGAATCCGCACCCAGTCCAGTTTTGAACTTGGGGAAGAAGTTCACATTTTCCTTGATGAACTTCGCCGTCTGACTCAGTATCTGAACATTTCAAGCGATATGTACAAAGACGGTTCCATCCGCTGCAATGCCTATGTTGCTCTTTCAAAATATCCTGCTCTTCCAGACTATTATGTAAAGCTCAGAAACCTGAATTCCTTCAACTTTGCTCGAAAAGCAGTAAATCACGAGCTTACCCGCCAGGAAAACATGCTTTCTGCCGGCGAAAAAATTTTGAGCGAAAGCCGACTTTGGAATGAAGCAAAATCATGCACAGAATCCTTTCAGGAGCGCGATGTAAACAGAATCCGATTTGAACACTTAAATCCGCCTCAGACAATAAATCTTGAAAGCGCCGAAAAGGATTTGCTTTCCGCAGAAAATTTTGAACTCCCGGAACAAAGGCGACAACGACTTAAGAAACAGTATGGAGTTAGCCGATTGCGCTCAGAATTCCTCTGCGATACAAAGGAACGCGCTGACTTTTTTGAAAAAACCTGTGCTCTCGGCGCAAATCCGTTGAATGCCGCCCACTGGATGGCAAGTGAATTGATGCGCCTATTAAACAAATCAAATCTTTCACTCAAAAAATCAAAAATCACGGAACAACATTTTGCATGGATTATTAAACAACTGGATTCAAGTGAAATTCACAGTGCAACTGCAAAAAAACTGCTTCGGGCGTCTTTTGAAACCGGTCATTCACCTGAAAAATTGATGAAAACCCTGAACATCAGCGAAATCAACAGCGAAAAAGAACTGCTTCCGTATGTTCAAAAAATCATCGCCGAAAATCCGGAACACTGCAAAAAACTTAAGAACGGAGAAATGGCACCTCTTGAAAGCCTTACCGGTCTTGTAATGAAAGAAACAAGCGGCAAGGCCGTTCCTCAGGTTGTAAAATCTCTTCTGAAAAAAGAATTAAATATCAGCGTAATTTACACAATTACTACCGGAGGCGCAATTTCTGCAATCCGCCATCAGGACGGAACAATTTCCAGCGGAGATTCTTCAGAACTTAAACACATTGTAAAACGCATTTTTCCGGATACACCAATTCAGTTTACTTCCGCAGGTCAGTATCTTAGCGAAGAACTGGAACCTTATAACTGGGCAGATTTGATTTCAGAAATTGCACTTCGAATCAACGCCGGAACTGCAAGCGGTATCGTTGTAACGCACGGAACCTACACTCTTTCATATACAGCGGCATTACTTTTCTGGCTTTTCAGTGATGCAGACGTACCAATCGTTATCACGGCAAGTTCCACACTTCCTTCTGAATCCATGGAAGCGGAAACAAACCTTCGGCTGGCAATAGAAACTGCCGCAGAAAAGAAAGGCGGAGTATATGTTGTTTTTGAAGGAAAAATTCTTTCGCCTCTGAACCTGCACTTTGACCGCCCGGGCAACTTCTGCAACTGGAACCTTGCCGAAGCAAAATTCAAAGAAAGTGGTCCGATTGCAAATGTATTCAATGGAATCGGCGAACTGGATACCGAAGTACTGGGAAAAATCCTTGTTGAAGCCAGCAGCAAAATGTTCATGTGCAGGCTCTATCCTGGCTTTAGAAGTGACCTTTACAAAGATATCCTTAAATATTCAAAAGTTCATTCAATCTTCTTGGAAATGTACGGAATTGGCTCGGGAAATATAACAGACAGTGATTTTTCGCTAAAGCCAATGCTTCTTGCAGGAAACAGACGCGGAATTCGTTTTTACTGCACCAGCCAGCAGAAAATGGCTCTAGACTTTTCGCAGTATGTAACCGCTCATGGCGTCTGGCGTGAAGGTGCCGTACCAATGGGATATCTTACAACAGAATCTGTAATCGCTTTGTATTACGCCTGTTCAATCTGCGCCGATAATGACCAGGAACTAGATGAATTAATGGAACAATACGCTTCGATATACAGCTAGTTAAAACAAAAAAAGCTGGATATAAAAATCCAGCTTTTAACAATTCATTTGCTAGTCGCAGACAAATTAGTTCTTTGCGCGTTCAACGAATGAACCGTCGCGTGTATCGATTACGATTCTTTCACCGTCGTTGATGAAGAGTGGAACGCGAACTTCGATTCCTGTATCGAGTGTAGCAGGTTTCAAAGACTTACCAGATGTATCACCTTTAACACCAGGTTCTGTGTAAGTGATTGTACGAGTAACCTGAACAGGCATATCGATACCTACTGGTTTTCCTTCGTAGAATGTAAGTTTTACTTCAAGATCATCTTCTGGAGTAATGTATCCAGCGTAGTCACCAAGATTATCCTTTGGAAGTTCGAACTGTTCGTAAGTTTCCTGATCCATGAAAACGTATGTGTCACCGTCAACATAAGAAAGCTTTGTTACGTGAGCTTCAAGGTCTACTTCGTCGAACTTTTCACCAGCGTCGATACCAAGATCCATTGTTGATTTTGTAACAAGGTTCTGAACGCGAAGGTTTGTAACCATACCAGCACGACCTGAGCGCTGACCAAGCATCTTCTGAACGATGAGTGGATTTCCTTCATACATGAAAGCTGTACCAACTTTCAACTGTGATGTCATTAACATAACTATATAACCTCAAAAATAAAGTTTCAAAAATTGCATTACTAGCAGATTTTCTAATTATAAGGTATTTTCAGATTTAAGTCATCAGTAAAAATCAGGAATTGTGACATTCGTTCTTTTTATCCCGCAAACTGCACTTGGGTATCTGGAAGTTCGAGTTCTTTGTGGGCATAACTGTAAAGGATTTCGGCTACATTTTTGAGAGGTTTTCGGATGTTCAAGCCCATGCTGTAGGCAAAATCGTTGGCGGCTTTGGTGGCATTTGGGTTCCAGAGTCTGGCGTTTTCAAGATTGATGAAGGTGCAGGCTTCGGCTTCTGAAATTGCCTTGATGTGGGCATTCATTGAACTGATACTCGGATCGTTTGTCGGGTTCTTTACAGAAACAATTGCGACTCTTGTATTTTTTGCACCATTTTTAATCGATTCAATAAGGGACAGATACAGATTATCAAAGTTTTCCTGAGATTTTGCAAAAAGCTCCTTGTCGTTTTCACCAAGATGAAGAATAAAGGCTTCCGGCATAAGAGGTGATATTTCGCTCTGGATATAATCTTGTGCGGCAGAAAGGCTTAAAGTGTCGCGGCTCTTATTGTAGATTGGAAAGTTAAAGGAAAACTCGTTTGCAAGATTTGAAACCGGAATCATCTTGTCTGTACCGGTTCCCAAAAGAATTACTGCATTTTTTTCTTCTGCCGGAGTTTCATCGCAAGTTTCAATATTTTCTTCTGCAGAAATACGGAGGGAGTTTTCCTTCTGATTCAGGCGGGACTTTATGTCTTTTGCAGTCATCTTAAGTGTTTTTGTAGCACCGGCTTTTTTATCAAGCGATTTATTTCTTATGTAAACAAGCACATTTGTAAAAACTATCAAAAGGTTCAGAAAGTATACGACAAGAACATAGTTGTACTGGTGGTGAATAAATTTAGCGGTAATTCCTGCGATATAGCCTGTTATTATCAAGATGATAAAGGCAAGGCTGGTTCCCTTTGCGGTTCTGGCCTTGTAAGCTTTTCTTACATTCAGAGGCCATGAAAAACCAAAACATACAAGCATTACAGCTTCAAAAAGATGTGCAAAATCCATTTTTATAACTCCAAAAAATTAATTTACAGATTTTATATCGAGGTTTACAAATTCTTTGCGAAAATCAGTTCTCAGCAGGAACCGGACTTCAAAAAACGGCTTCCGCGCTTCGCTTGTGCAGATGTTTTTTTAAGCCCGAACCCTGCTTACACTAATTTTCAAGGTAATCTCTTTACCTCGACATTAAATCTGCAACTAATCTATTCCAACCGCAGTCCACACTTCAATTTTTTGAAAGTTTAAAAATCTTTTTTGCGCTTTTTGGGGACTTTTTTTACTTTCTAAAGGTTTTGTTTACTTTTAAATGTGCTAGAATAGAGATGTGAAAAAACAAAGAAGCGGAAATCTAAACTTAATTCGAAAAGAAATTCAGACTACCCATCTTATTTTGATTATTTCGATTACTGTTCTATTGAGTTTTGGTGGAACTTTTATCAATATCAAATCCAGCGACAAATCCTTTAATCAGACTTTGCAGGACACTTCGGCGCTTATTGCCCGCTTGTATTCGTTTACAAAGGATTTGCCTCAAGATGATTTTATTGAATACATGGATTCAGTTGTGCAGACACTGCCGGACGTAGACGTTATTTCTATCGTTGGAAGCGATAATGTGCGCATCTATCACACAAACCACAGCCTTATCGGAACAGAATTTGACGGCTCTCATCCGGATTTTAATAACTTTAAGGATTTGTATTTTACCGAAAACAGTATTGGTCCATCTGGCCCGCAGCGACGAAGCTACAAGGCGATTTTTAATTCTGACGGGGAATATGACGGCTTTATTATGGCAATCCGCCTGCGAACTTCGATTGTAAATGCAACGATTCATACCACAGGACTTTTTCTTGTGGTCGTTCTTGCATCTGTTTTAATTGAACTTTCTGTCTCCGGCGCAATTTTCAGAAAAATCCGGCATCAGTTTTTAACTTTTACAGAAGATTTTGAAGGAACCAAATTCCTTGTAGATTCAATGCGGGCAAACAATCACGATTTTACCAACAAGCTTCATGTAATTCTGGGTCTGATTCAAATCGGGGAATACGAAAAAGCCCAGTCCTATATTCAGAATATTTCAATAATTCAGCGGGAAACTGTAAGCAGGGTTATGAATGCCGTTGATAATTCTTCCTTTGCAGCCCTTTTAATCGGGAAGATTGCACGGGCTTCGGAATGCAATGTAAAATTTATTCTGGAAGAAGGAATTTCGTTTAAATCCGGCGATATAGATATTCCTTCCGAGGCACTTGTTACGATTACAGGAAATCTTATCGATAATGCCCTTGATTCCATGAACAGCGAAGGCGACTTTATGAAAAAAAGCCACGAGCTTACCTTTGGCGTTTACACAAAACCGGAAAATCTTCTTATAACCGTAAAAGATAATGGCTCCGGAATTCCGGAAGAAATCCATGACAAAGTTTTTGAAAATGGCTTTTCAACAAAAGGTTCCGGTCGCGGGGTAGGTCTCTACCACACCAAACAACTTGTAGAAAGCCTGGGCGGAACAATCAGCTTCGAAACCCAGCCCCATAACGGCTGCTGTTTTATGGTGAAAATTGAGAGGTAGAGTATGTATAAGGTTCTGGTAGTTGAAGACGACCCTATGGTCAGAATGATAAATGAACAGTATGTCCGCATGAACAAGGACTTTTGCATTGCCTCCAGCGTAAAAAACGGTCAGGAAGCCCTGGATTACATAAAAGAAAACAAAGTGGACCTTGTTATTCTGGATGTTTTTATGCCTTTTATGAACGGGGTAGAATTTCTTAAAAAACTCCGGGAGCAAAAGCTTAAAACAGAAGTAATTATGGTAACCGCCGCAAACGACACCGCAACCCTTGAAGAAACTATGCACCTTGGCGTGATTGATTATCTTGTAAAACCCTTTGCCCTTGAACGATTTCAGGTGGCACTTGAAAAATTTACTGCAAAAATGAATGCAATAAATGGTTCCGACGTGCTAGACCAGAACCTTATCGACAGTATTATTTCCAATTCACCCCAGAAAAAATCAAAAGAATATCCAAAGGGCATTCAGGAAAAAACTCTTGAACGCATAAAATCCTGCTTTGAAAATAAAAATGACTGGCACAGCGTAGAACTTATTGCCGAAAAACTTGGAATTTCAATCGTAACAGTCCGCCACTATGTTAATTATCTTGTAAAGGAAGGATTTTTGCAGGAAAGCATTAATTATGAAACCGGCGGCCGACCTTCTATGCTTTATAAAAAAAATTAATTATTAACTCTCGCGCATTTTATAATCTTTATCCGCATCTATAAGTCCAATCATAATTTTGGCATATTCCGGATCAAACTGAGTTCCGATGCCGTTTTGAATTTCGTTCCGCACAAATTCCTGAGAAAGAGTTCCACGATAACTTCGGTTACTGGTCATAGCATCATAAGCATCGGCAACTGCAATTATACGGCCGATATCCGGAATATTTTTTCCAGAAAGACCTTCCGGATACCCTTTTCCGTCGTATCGCTCGTGATGGTAATATGCACCATCACAAATTCCAGGAGCCTGGCGGATATTCGAAAGAATCTGCTTACCAATAACAGGATGAGCCTTTATCAAAGTGTATTCTTCGTCAGTTAGTCTGCCGGTTTTATTGATGATACTATCTGGAATACCGATCTTTCCAACATCGTGCAAAAGCGCATACAAATAAATATCCTTGCATTCCGATTCAGATTTTCCAGATATTCTTGCAATCTCCCGGGAATATTCTGCAACTCTAGAAGAATGGCCATGAGTATATTTATCCTTGGCATCTATTGCAGTTGCCAGAGCAAGAGCAGTTTCTTCTGTAATTTTGGTAAGACCATCGATACTTCGCGAAACAATATCTTCCATCTGATATACAGAATGAGCAAGATTTCCAAGTTCATCACGATTTTTTACAGCAAGCAGTGCACCACTTGGCTTTCCGCGCTCAGATGAAAAACGATTTGTTTCACGAGTGATTGCGATAACAGGTTTTATGTAAGTAAAATTAAAATAAATAGAAAATAAAGCTGCAAATATCGCTGTAAAAATAGTCGAAGCAATAACAACAAAAGTTACAAAAGACTTTCTGGCATTAACAAATTCCTGAATATTTTTCTGGGCACCCAAAAGAGCAACAATTTCACCCTTTGAATCAAAAACTGGAATTTGAGCCGTAACATGAGAGCCTACTCTGCTTTTAATCGTGTGTCTTACAAGAGAAATTTTTTCTTCGTAAACGCGTTTTGTGGTTCTGTGATAACTCGGCTCGAAATAATCTTCCTCGTAGCCAAGTGGATAAGGAGACCATTTTCCATGCTTGTTTACCGGATCATAAAAATAGAAAATATGAGTATATTCCGGAGCCTGAACTGCAGAAACATAAATCACATTCAAATCAAAATTATCAACTAATTTCTGCAAAACATCCAAAACCCGTGCATGAGCTTCATCAGGCTGTTTTGTAACAAGATATTTTTCGAAATCATCAGGATTCAGATAAGAACGCGCAGCCTCTGCAATTTCCTGAATACTGGAATTGTACTGACAATAAAACTGTCTGTTAAATGCATACCAGCTGACACAAATCAGAATCGAACTAAGCAGAATGTCAGCAAGCGCGGCACGTAATACAACCTTTTTTGTTATGCTAGGAAATCTCATATGCTTCATTAACTCGTAGTATAAACCAAGTTTTACAAAATGTAACTATTGCAACTTCTTAAACACATTCATGTCCATTTCGCCGGAAGATTTGGCTACAATGGCGGTAACTACAACGTCTCCGAGGCAGTTACTCATACACAGGAACATACCAATTAATGGACCGATACCCATAATCAAGCTTACGCCTTCTGCAGGAACATGGAGCTGCTCCAGCAAAACAGACAGACAGATTACAACACCACCAGGAATTCCAGGAGCACCAATCGAAAGAATAATAATCGTAACTGCCATTGTAATAAGATGTCCACTCGAAACCGGCATACCATAAACTTTCGCAATAGCCAGGGCAAAAACCGAAAGCATTATACAGGTTCCATGCATATTAAGTGTAGAACCAAGTGGAATGGTCAAACTGCAGACTTTTGAACTGATTCCAAGCTTTGTCTGACAGGCTTCAATATTAAACGGAATAGCCGCGTTTGAAGATGCAATAGAAAAGGCCTGTACCATAGTCGGAAAATATTTTTTTAAGAGAAGAATTGAATTTAACCTTCCCAGCAGAACCATTAAAATCATGTAAAAAACAATCATAACAAGAAGGCCGAAAATAAATGTAAACATCATTCCCGTAATAGAAAGCAAAGTTCCGGTACCAGTTATCAGAATCATAGATGCAATAGAACAAAAAATTGCGACAGGCATAAAATTAATCAGGATTCCGACAATTTTAATGAACAATTCATTAAAAGCACTGAACAGAGATGTTAACACAATTGAATACTGACCAATTAATCCTGTTGCAACACCGCATAATACCGAAAGAATAATCAGCTGAGGCATATTGTCAGTTAGAAATGGTTTTACAAAATTAGATGGAAAAATATTTATAATATTTTCTCTGATTGAAATTTCAGAATGCATTAGAGCTTGTGATGAGACAACTCCATCTGTAATAAAAGTCGTATGCCCCGGTTTGAACAGATAGAAGGCTCCGATTCCGACAGAAACAGCAACTATTGTTGTAAGAAAATATAAAAGAAGGGTTTTTGTACCAATTTTCCCTAATTCACGCAAATTCGAAAAACCACTGATACAGTGAACAATTGAGAAAAAAACAACCGGCGCAATAACCATTCTTAAAGTGTTCAGATAAATAGTTTTTACCGGAGAAAGAACATAATCGTTCACCACCTGCCCAATTGACTGTGGAGCTAGAGCAGAAAGAACAAGTGCAAAAACAATGGAGCTAAAAAAAGCCGCGAGTGTTTTGTAAAGAAAATTTCTTCGATATCTGTACAGAGTTATGCGAACATAATTATACCCGTCTTTATGTCTGTATCGCAAATCTCCACCAAGAGAACGGAGCATGATATGGCGAAGATTATCCAACGCCTGCTGACCAACATCTTCGTCTGATTGAACGGCTGCAAAATGAATGTTGTCCATAAGGTTGTATTCATAACCAGGAGCGCTCATTTCAATAGTTGTACGGCCAAATGGTTTTTGAAGACTTATGCGAAGTGAACCTTTTCCGTTTGAATGGTTAATTAAACTTTCAATTGCATCACGCGCAATCAGTAAAGTTTTTGTGTTGTCACGCTGGGGAACAAATAATTTAAGTGATTCTAAAATAAATTGAGCGGCTTTGCCGACCTCACTTTCTTCTATTGCGAATTGTGAAACTCTTCTCATGAGTTAAATTATAAACTCAAAAATGTATTTTTCAAATGAATTATGAAAATAGGACGAATGTCGAGTAGTTATTCTTCATTAAAATTGGCTCTCAGCGTGAACCTGCCCACAAAAAACGGCTGCTTACGCGCACTTCGTGACCGCGCTTCGCTTGTGCAGATGTTTTTTTGGGTCAGTCTCCCGCTTACGCCAATTTTAATTAAATATTTGCAAACTCGACAGTCTTCCTGCTAAATAATTCCTGTTGAACTATTGCAAGAAGTGTCACAACAAACAGAATGTTTTTCCATAATGCCTCGCTTCCCTCGCGCCAATTTTAATTATGTTTTTTCAAATTCGGCATTCATCCTATTACGTCAATCTTCTCACCCGCACAGCTCATCTATGAAATCCAGTAAATTCTGGGCGAGGTTGCCGTTTTTTAGGAGGCTTGCGGAAAAAGCTGAAAAGCTGGGCCGAAGTTTTTCGAATGCGAAAAGGAAATTGGTGAGGGATTCTTCCAAATTTCCAGTTTTACCGTTGTAAATCAGCCAGCAGTTTTCGACAATAGAAAATAATTCCGGCAAAAAAAACGGTTTCATGGCATCTAATAAAGCCTGGACTTTTACAAGCTGGTAATCTTCGCTTTGCGGGTAGGCGTGCCATACATACGGGATTCCACATAAGGCGGCGCGACTTAAGCTGTCTTCTCCACGGATAAAAAGCAAATCCGCCGAGCACAAAAGTGCATCCCATTCTGTCTGGGGAATAAAATCCATGGGAATTAAATCAAAGAAATCTTCCGAATTTTTTTTGCATTCTGAATACGCTTTAAAAAATGATTCAAAGCCGGCACCTTTTGCAAGCTTCACCTGAAGTTTAGATTCCGGTTTTAAAGAGCCGTTAAATTTTTGAAATGCTTTTACAGCCGGAGTCCAGTCTTTTGGATAACTGAAAAATACTATCCTATGAGAATTGCCTTCTCCACCTTTTTTTAAAGAGTCTAGAAACGGTTTATCTAGAATCAGACCACCAGTTTTTGAAGTAAAGCCCGGCATAAAATTTATTTTTTTTACGCGGGCACTTCGAGTAAGAGAAAGCAATTTGTGAAAAGTTTCGGCATAAGGTTCGGCTGTAAGGTAATCGAGCATAATGATTTGAACTATATTAGGAACCGTTTCCGAAAAAAGAAGCTGCTCAAGCCATTCCGGGCGTCCACACTGAAAGCATTCCAAAATAATGTGAGGCGGATTTTTTCTAAAAAGTTCGATACAAGACGAAGAATCCCATTGCAAAATCTGCCAGCCATTAACCAACTGAACTTCTTTTGAAGGATTTACGCCCGGTTCAAGAAGCGAAAAAGAATCCAGGTTATCAACTACGATTCGAAGATTTAGCTTCCCAGAAAGCTCTGTAAGGGCGCGGGCAAGCCGATAAACTACGCCGATGTCGCCAAAATTATCAACAACTTTGCACAGAATAGTAATATCGTTAGGATTCAATTTTTCACACATGGGAAACAGTATACAAGGTGGTTTCGAGAGCCTCAAC
>CAMHIV010000005.1 GCA_946185185.1 uncultured Treponema sp.
TTTAAAGAAACCTTTTCTTTTATTTTGGCGACATTATATTTTACTGCTTACAATATGGTACCGTTTGCAAAATTCTTTATTAGAGTTTATAGTTTATTGATAGAATCAGAGTTTTCTGCCTTCTAGATTTTTTAACAGGATTGGGGATTCATGACGAAGGAAAATTTACCTATTCGAATCGGAATAGACATAGGTTCAACAACAGTAAAAATTGCAGTTCTTGACGATGACGACAAACTTATCTACGGAGATTATCAGCGCCATAGGGCAGATATCAGAAGTACAATCATAAAAGTTGCAACAGAAGCATTTGATAAGATAAGCAAGAACTTTCCTTTGGGTGAAGAACAACCGCTTACAATTAAGGTTACAGGTTCAGGTGGACTTTCTGTTTCGCAGTGGCTTAACGTTCCTTTTATTCAGGAAGTTGTTGCGGCTACAACTGCCGTAAAAAAACTTATTCCTCAGACAGACGTAGTAATCGAACTTGGTGGAGAAGATGCCAAGATTACATATTTTACAGGTGGCGTTGAACAGCGCATGAACGGTACTTGTGCCGGGGGTACAGGTGCATTCATCGACCAGATGGCAGCGCTTCTTGAAACTGATGCTGCTGGTTTGAACGAGCTTGCTAAAGGTTATCAGACAATTTATCCAATCGCGGCCCGCTGTGGTGTATTTGCAAAGACTGATATTCAGCCGCTCATCAACGAAGGTGCCCGCCGCGAAGATATTGCCGCTTCAATTTATCAGGCAGTTGTAAATCAGACAATTTCCGGGCTTGCCTGCGGTAAACCTATCCGCGGTCATGTTGCCTTCCTTGGTGGTCCGCTTCACTTTATGGATCAGCTGAGGGCGCGCTTTATAGATACCCTTAAACTCAAGGATGATGAAATTATCGTTCCTGAAGACAGCCAGCTTTTTGTTGCTGCAGGTTGTGCATTCAGTGCAGAACGAAAATTTTCCGGAGAAGGCGCAGATACATTTAAATTCCCTACAGTAAAGGAATTTCGTGAAAGCCTTAAAAATCTTGTAGGTGCAGAGCTTAGTGAAGTCCAGCGCCTTGAACCGCTTTTTACAAATGCAAATGAACTCGAAGAATTCCGCAAACGCCATGCAGAAGAAAAGGCAATGCGCGGTTCACTTTCTGAAGCTCACGGACCGGTTTTCCTTGGTTTGGACTCTGGTTCAACAACTACAAAAGCTGTTCTTATCAATCAGAAAGGCGAAATTATCTGGGATTTCTATTCGCATAACATGGGAAATCCGGTTGAACTTGCTGTAAAGGTTCTTAAGGATTTGTATAAAAAACTTCCGGAAGATGTGTATATTGCCCGTGCTGTTTCAACCGGTTACGGCGAAGCATTATTCCAGGCAGCTTTTGGTGTAGATGCTGGTGAAGTAGAAACAATCGCTCATTTCCGTGCTGCAGATTTCTTTGTTCCTGGCGTAGAATTCCTTCTCGATATTGGTGGTCAGGACATGAAGTGCCTCCGAATGAAGGACGGTGCAATTACTTCAATTCAGTTGAACGAAGCCTGCTCTGCTGGTTGTGGTTCCTTCCTCGATAACTTTGCTAATACAATGGGTATGGATGTAAAGGAATTCGGAAAAATCGCCCTTATGGCAGAAAAGCCTGTTGATTTGGGAAGCCGCTGTACAGTATTTATGAACAGCCGCGTAAAGCAGGCGCAGAAGGAAGGTGCCAGTGTTGCAGATATCGCCGCTGGTCTTTCATATTCAGTAATCAAAAATGCTTTGTTCAAGGTAATTAAACTCCGCAAGGCAAGTGATATCGGTACAAAGGTTGTTGTTCAGGGTGGGACTTTCTTTAATGATGCAATTCTCCGCGCCTTTGAAAAGATTGCCGGTGTAAATGTTTTCCGCCCGGATGTTGCAGGTTTGATGGGTGCCTACGGTTCTGCCCTTATCGCATATGACCAGTGGGTGGATATGACAACTGTAAAACCTGGTGAACCTCCAATCGATGTTTCAAAAATCCGCTCTGGAATTGCAAGCTATGACGAACTTGATAAATTCCATGTAGACCTTGAACTTCGCCGCTGCGGAAAATGCCAGAACAATTGTCTTCTTACAATCAATAAGTTCAGCACAGGAAATGAAATCCGCACCTTCATCACAGGAAACCGTTGTGAACGCGGACTTGAAGCAGAAGGAAAAATCATCGACGCTTCAAACAAGAAGAATACAAAAGTTGATGATGTCGGCGAAAAAATGCCTAACCTCTTTGAATGGAAATATAAGAGACTTTTCAATTATGTTCCACTCAAACCAGAAGACGCTCCAATGGGAGATGTTGGTATTCCGCGCGTACTCAATATGTACGAAAACTATCCTTTGTGGTTTACATTCTTCACAAAGCTTGGTTTCCGCGTATTGCTAAGTCAGCGCTCTTCAAAAGCAGTTTATGAAAAAGGTATTGAAACGATTCCTTCAGAATCTGTCTGCTATCCAGGAAAGATTTCTCATGGTCATGTGGTTTCACTTTTGCAGCGCGGAATTAAATTTATTTTCTATCCGTGTGCACCGTATGAAAAACAGGAAGATAGTGGTGCAGGAAACCATTACAACTGTCCTATCGTAACAAGTTATCCTGAAGTTCTGCGCAACAATGTTGACGAGCTTCGCCAGGATTCTTCCATTACATACATGGATCCGTTCCTTCCGATTTACGATAAAAAGCGTCTTGCAGAACGTCTTTGCGAAGAACTTCTTCCAAAGTTTCCGGCTCTTACAGAAAAGAAGATTATTTCTGCCGTTGACGATGCATGGAAAGAACAGGAAAAATTCCGTCAGGACTGCCAGCAGGCTGGTGAAGATGCACTCGAACAGATGATTCGCGCTGGTGGAAACGGTATTGTACTTGCCGGTCGCCCGTATCACCTTGATCCGGAAATTAACCACGGTATTCCGGAAATGATTAATGCCCTTGGACTTGCTGTTTTCACAGAAGATTCAATTGCTCATCTTGGTTCAATCGAACGCCCGCTCCGTATTATTGACCAGTGGGTTTACCACAACCGACTTTACCGCGCCGGTGCATTTGTTTCAGAAATGCCGGATCTTGAACTTGTTCAGCTTACTTCGTTCGGATGTGGTCTTGATGCCGTTACTGCTGATCAAGTGGACGAAATTATGCGGGCAAAGAACCGCATGTACACTTTGATAAAGATTGACGAAGGAAGTAACCTTGGTGCAGTTCGAATCCGAATCCGTTCGCTTATCGCCGCAGTTAAAGAACGCCAGAGACATCACAGAAAGATGACTGTAAAACGTTCGGCTGCATACCAGCGACAGGTTTTCACAAAAGAAATGAAGTATTCGCACACAATTATTGGACCTCAGATGTCGCCGATTCATTTCCGCATTTTGCAGAAGGCGTTCCAGGCTGAAGGTTACAATTTTGTCGTTCTCGATGCTGTAGATCCAAAAGCCGTAGAAGCTGGACTTCGTTTTGTAAATAACGATGCATGTTATCCTTCAATTCTTGTTGCAGGTCAGATGATTGCTGCCCTTGAATCTGGAAAATATGATTTGAATCACGTTTCGCTCATCATTACTCAGACTGGTGGTGGTTGTCGTGCAACAAACTACATCGGCTTTATCCGCCGTGCCTTGAACGATGCGGGCTGGGGACATATTCCGGTGCTTTCTTTGAGTGCTCAGGGCTTTGAAAAAAATCCTGGCTTCAAGATTACACCGACTTTGCTTCACCGCCTTTTGATGGCTATTCTTACCGGCGACGTTTTGATGCGCGTTCTTTACCGTACCCGCCCGTACGAAGCTGTTCCTGGTAGCGCAAATGCATTGTATGAAAAGTGGTCTGCCCGCGCAGAAAAGCAGGTTCAGTCTCTTTCTATTCTTGGATATAACAAGCTTTTGAAGGGCATTGTCCGCGATTTTGATAATCTTCCGCTCAAGCCGATTAAAAAGCCGCGCGTTGGTGTAGTAGGTGAAATTCTTGTTAAATTCCACCCGACTGCAAACAACGATATTGTCGGCACAATTGAACGCGAAGGCGCTGAATGTGTAATGCCGGATTTAACCGACTTCTTCTTCTATACATTTGCAACAGGTATTTTCCGTCATCAGGAACTTGCATTCCCTAAGAAAACTGAACGAAATGCACGCCTTCTTGTATGGTTCCTGGAACTTTACCGCAACAAGATGAAGAAATATCTTAAAAAGAGTCGCCGTTTTGACGCTCCAAGTTCAATCTACGATTTGATGAAGGGTGTTGATGACATCGTTCAGCTTGGTAATATTACCGGTGAAGGCTGGTTCCTTACAGCCGAAATGGTTGAACTTATTAACAGCGGCGCGCCAAGTATTGCCTGTGTACAGCCTTTTGCATGTCTTCCAAACCATGTAACTGGTAAGGGTATGATAAAGGAACTTCGTCGCCGTTTCCCTGGTGCAAATATTTCTGCAATCGACTACGATCCGGGCAGCTCAGAAGTAAACCAGCTGAACCGCCTGAAGCTTTTGCTTTCAAATGCACCGGCCGGAAAGCATCCTGATGAAGGGGATGACGGAGTAATTCATAATCCTGATGGAACTAAAACAAGACCAATAGTTCATCTTGCAGAAGGGGCTTCTTCTCTTACAGATCCGGAACCGGTAAAAGAAAGTGAAATTCCTGTTGAACAGACTGGAATTGAAAATCCGGAAATCGTAATTGCCGAAGAAGTATAAGCTTGAATTAATGAAGGTTTAGAGAGGTTAGGAAGTGAAGAGATTGTTCAGAAAAATTTGTTTTGTGGCAAACTTTTTATTGCTTTGTCTGCCTTCTTTTGCTCTCTACAACCGTTATGGTGTTCCGGATTCTTCTGAGATTCGAAAGGATCTTGTTGAAACCTGGTTTGAAGCGCCGCTTTTGAATGTGCGCATGAACCGTCCGGAAATACGAACCAATTCAATCGGTGAAAAATTCCAGATTCGCCTTGAAGAAACAGAAGATTCCTTCAATATTTTCGTTGCTCCCTTTGCCCGCATAGAAGTTGATGTTTATTCCGACAAAGGAAAAGAAACTCAGGTGCAGGATATTTATCCGGGGGATGCTCCAGGAAGTTTCGTTCTGGTTCGGGATAAAAAAACTGGAAAGCCGGTTCGAATCCGTTATTATTTTTCTGCAGACAGCGAAGTTTTTGTTCAGTTTACACCTTTTGACCGCACAGCTTATGCTGATTATGTGATTTTTGGCTGTTACGCAGCCCGGGGAATTCCTACAGGGCTTTCGTTTAGTCGTTTTTATTCTTCGTCTTTCGAACAGATTGTAAAATGGACAAGCGGAATGCTTCCATGGCAGTACAATAAAATATTTACGGACGGATATCATTCTATTCAGCAGATGATTGCAGTTCTCCGCGAACGAAATCCAAATATTTTGCTCACCGATGATGTTATGTACGATGAAAACGGGGAGCTTGTTTATATTTCCACCGGTAAAAAGCGCGAAATTTTGCGTCAGGAAGAGGGCAAACTGCTTCTTTCCGGGGCTGGTTATCTTAAGTGGATTTCAGATGGAATTACGGAACCGCTCGTTGGTGGAAGACTCAAGAGAGACCCGCTTCTACTTCAAACTGTTCAGTACAAGGATGTAGGTTTTCAAGGAATTTTGAGTGATAATTATGCGATTTCCTTTGCCTTGGACTGGATTCGAAATCTTGCCAGTGCAATTGTTTCAGTGCGTTCTTCTCATAATTATCTTTATCATGATTCCGGCGTGGATGTAAAAATTGAACCGTTTACGGCAGAGATGACTGAAAATGGTATTGTAAATTCAAACGGATACATCGAAAATTCCGGCTATCAGACATTGTGTTTAAAAGCTTTGCTTTATGTTCTTGCTGCCACAGAGCCGGAAACCTTTTATTTTGCTGCAATTCGGGAAACAGACCGCAGAACTCCGGAAGTAAAAGTCTTTAATGAATGTTGTGCAATTTTTCCGTACTTTGATGAAAAAGGTCGTTTTAAGTGTACTATTTTTAAAGACGGAACTGAAATTCCTTTTGATGAATTTTATGGCCGCTATTGTCTGGATTTTGTTTCTCTGGTTAGAGTTCAGGCTACAGAGCAGTTTTTTCCGGCAGAATAGACCAAGACACATTTCTTCATTATTATTAGGATATGAGAAAAATTGTTTTTTCAGTATCCATTCTGTTATTGTGTGGCTGGCTTTTTGCGTCTCCTTCAAAAACAGATGTTCTTATTTATGACGAGCTTCTTTCTTCCTATTCCAGCGGATTTTATCCGGGCGTAGTTCAGCACGCAGAAGAACTTTTTCAGGAGTATCCGGAATCTTCCTACATTCCTTCCGCAATTGTAATGGAAGGTGAAAGTCTTGTGCGCCTTGGTCAAATTGATTCAGCTTTCGAACTGCTTGTTCAGGCAGAAAAATTAAATCTTAAAACAGAGCTTCTTCTTTCTCAGCGATTCTGGCTTGGCCGTGCTTATGAATTAAAAAACGATGCGGAAAATGCACTTGCGTACTACTTTGATTACTGTACGCGTTCCGGCGAAAATGGAAAATATTTTCCGCAGGCAATTTTTCATGCTGCTGATGTTTATTATCGCATCGCTGAATATTCAAAAGCTGTTTCAAATCTGGAATATGTTATTAAAAACGGGAAAAAATATTCTTCAGGCGATTATGGAACTGCGCTTCTAGAACTTGCAGATTCTTACAATAAAACTGGAAATGCAGATAAAACAATCAGTTTGTATTCCCAGTTTTCAAAAGAAAGCCTGCAAAATAAAGTTTATCTTGTCCTTACAGAATATGCGGGCGATGCTTACAATTTGAAGAAAAATTACCGCAAGGCTTATGAATTGTACTGTTATGTTTTGCAGGGCGGTGAAAAATCACTTGCTTCGAATGCTTTGAAAAAGGCGTACAATGTTTCGTCGGAGCACAAAAAGGAAGTAGGAGCTGAGCCGGGTGATGTTTTAAAAAATGCGCAGGAAACACTTTCTTCCTATCCGGATCTCCTTGCAGAATTCTGGACTCGACTTGGAATTGATGCGTTTAACCAAAATGATTTTGCAAAGGCTTCCGGTTATTTTGATGAAGCAGAAAAATATTCTTCGGAAGAATTACAATATCTTTCCCTCGTGTATCGCGCAGAAATTAAGGCCGGAAAAAAGATAACTGCAAAGACTGCAAAAGAAGCAGAAGAATATGTAAATTCTGTTCTTAAAACTAATCCGCAGATTGAAGAAACTCTCTTTTACACGGATTTTATCAGACTCCTTGTAAAATATTCTGCTTATCAGAAAAACTGGGAAGACGTAAAAAAATATGCGGCTTTGCTCGAAAATCCGGATGATTCTACCAATTATTATGTTGCACTTGCTCAGTATGAATCAGGTGATTATTCAACTTCGGCAAAACTGCTTTCCGGTAAAAACGATGAACTTTATGCACTTACGCTTGCCCGACAGCAGAAATTAAAGGAAGCTGCCGGAGTTTATGGAAATGCAGATAAAAAGGATTCGATTACTCCTGAAGAACGCCTGAATTACGCAAAAGTTTTGATTCTTTCGGGCCGTTATCGTGAAGCTCAGATTGAGGCTGCAAAATCAGGTTTGAACGAAGGAAAATATATTCTTGGACTTGCCCAGTTTAATACCTGGAGCTGGCCGTACGCAGAAGAAAGCTTTTCTACTTTCCTTAAAAATGTGGATAAAAATGATGAAAGTCAGCGTAAGGCGATTTCTTATGCAATGTTCTATCAGGGATATTCACAGTACCGGCAGGGAAAAACTTCTGAGGCGTATAAAAATCTGGTTTCATTTATAGAAAAATATCCAGAGCATGAGCTTTTATGGAATGCAAAAATGACAGCTGCAAATGCGGCTGTTCAAAGTGGAAATACAGAAAACGGAATTATGATGGCCGAAAGTGCGATAAAAACTTCCGTTTCAAATGAAAACCGTGAGGAAGCAGTTCTTCTTTGTGCAGAGATTTATTCCGATTCAAAAAGATATGAATCTGCATTGAATCTTCTTACACCGTATTCAAAACTGCGCGGTTCATTCGGTATGAAAAGCCTTTTCAAAATGGCTCAAATCTACGAAAAAATGAATCAGCTTTCACTTGCGGATTCAAAATATAAAGAAGTTGGAACAAAGTTTGCCTATGAAAAAAACGGTGAAGAAGCAATGTATCGCCGCGGAGAACTTTATTATTCTGCGGAAGACTGGGAAAACGCTCTTGTTCGGTTCAATGAGTATTCTTCAAAGTATGCTAACGGGGAATATCTGGATTCCAGCTGGTATTTTGCTGCTGATTGTCTTGCAAAAACCGGAAAAGCATCCAGAGCTGTTTTGCAGTACCAGGCATTGATTAAAAAGTTTCCGGAAAGCACCTATGTTTACGCTTCGGCAAAACACCTGATTAATCTTTACCGTGCAGAAGGAAAATATTCGAACGCTTTGGAAAATGCGCGCTTTTTGATTTCAAAATATGGTGATCAGGCCAGAAACGATGGAATTGCCGAAGTTGCAGCAGATTTAGAAAAGCTTGCAAGCGGAAAAAATGAAGCAATGGTCAAAAAGGAAAATGAATACCGCAAGGCTGGCGGCGCAAATACTCCTGAAGGGCGCAGAGCTGGAACGGAGCTTGCTGTAATGTATGCAAAATCTGCGTCAACTTCAGCTGAAGCTGTGAAAATGGCAGAACATTTCCTTCCTTTGCAGAAAAAAAATATCAAGGCGGAAAGCTTCTGGGCTGCTCAAAATGCAGATATTCTTGCACAGTATTACCGTTCTCAGGGAAAAAATAAACTTGCCTCCGAAATGTATCTTTCGGCTGCGGAATATTACCGCATGAACAGTAAAGGCGATGAAGCGGCTGCGGCACTTTACGGTGCCTACGATGCATTTATCGCTCAGAATATGCCGGCCGATGCAAATGACACTGCCCGCACTTTGCAAAAACTATACCCGGAAAGCCGTCAGGCTAGGGCTGTAAAAACTGATAACTAGAATAGGGGAAAATATTTATGAAACTTATAAAAGTGTTTATTTTAGGGCTGACTTTTGTTTTGTCGGCAGAATTGGTTTTCGCTCAAAATTCAACCGAAATCGAAGAAATTACACTTCCGGATGTTTCTACTATAATCTCTGGTGGAGCGCCAAAAGTTGGAAAAAGTGCCGTTCCCGATTATTCAAAGGTGCTTCCGGAATCAAATAAAAACGAAACTGTGCTTCCGGTTCTTCCAGACAGCGTGGATGTAGCTTCTGAAAATGCAAGAAATGTTTCAGATGAACAGGTTTCGCACAAAAATATTTATGCAGAAGGTGTTGCCGGAGCTGGTTATCCTGGATTTTTTACTGGAAATTTTTCGCTTTACCGCCAGTCGGGTAAAAATCCATTTAAAGTAAACTTTTCTCATGAATCTGCAAACGGATATTCCGGCCGTTCCCTTACCAGCGGATATTTTGACCGCAACACTTTGATTTATGCCGAAAAGACTTTGTCTTCTGAAAAAATGGATTTGTTTCTTGCGGGTAGTTACGAAAATAAATCGAATGGTCTTCAGGATAAATACGAATACATTACTGATGTAAATAAGGATAAATTTTATGCTCTCGTAGACTGGGACATTAAATTTACAAAAAATGCAATTCTTTCTCTTTCGATGAACGGCGACTGGTACAAGCGTTATGCAACCACAACCGGAAGCTTCTATTATTTTGATGAAAAAGGAAATATTGTTGTGCCGGAAACTGCAATCAATGTTCCGGATTATTACTGCAATGTTGGTGTAATCGATTTGAATCCATCTCTTTCGTTTACATTAAAGAATTCAAAAAATCTTAAATTTGCGCTTTTTGCAGAATATCAGTCTGAATATGACACAAAGAATTCTTTTTATGAAACCCGTACAATCAATCGTGGAAATTTCGGAATCGATTTGGGCTGGCACAACGATATTGTAAATCTTTATGGAATCGCATCGGCTGTAATCGGCAATGAAATCGGCGATAATGCAGTAATTGTTCCATTCACAGTGGGAACTGATTTTTCGTTTAAGAATTCCCTTTCTTCAAAAAATATTATGATTCGTGCAAAGGGCGGTATCGAATCTTCTCTTGCAAAGGTTGAACAGCTTGAGCGTGAATATAGTTTTACAGCCCTTGAAATTATGCCTGATGAAGTAAGTAACTGGTATGCAGATTTTGCACTTACAATTCCTGTAAAAGAATCTTTTACTTTCTCTCTTAACGGAGAATTTAAGGATACAGCCTATGGAAACGATACCTGGCAGCCTTGTTTTGAAATTGATGATGAAGAAGTGCTTCCTTACTATGGACAGTACACCTATTACGAAGATGATACCCTTCAGTTGAATTCAGATGTTGCTCTTGGTTTTAGATTTAAGGCTCTTTCCTTTACTGCCGGCTGGAAGGCTTATTGGCTTGATGTTCCATGCACAAAAACAGAACAGGAGCTTCGCTGTGTATTTTCAGCTCAGAACACTACTGCCCGATTTGGTATGAATGGTGTTTACCGCCAGGGATTGGCTTCTTCTGATGATAAATGTCCGATAGTTGATTTTAGTGTTTTTTTGCGGCTTACAAATGCGGTTAGACTTGTCGTTTCTTCTAATGATGTTGTAAAATTGATTTCGGGTACAGAAAGAACGTATGCCGGAAAATATATAGAAAGAAGCGGCTCTGTTGCAGCCCTTGTTAAATTCTTCTTCTAATTTCGAAAAGTATCTGGAGGTTATAAAAAAATGTTTGATAGTTTACGAGCTGGTGGTATTTTGATGATTCCGATAATTGTATGCGGAGTTATTGCCACTTTTATTATCATTGAACGATGCTATTATTTTTATGTTACAAAGAAAAAGGATTCTAAACTGATGTATGATATGCGCATTTCTCTTGACGGTGAAAACTATGATGCCGCCGCAGTTAGTTGCGCAGAAGCCGATACTCCATGTGCTCAGGTTATCAAAAAAGCGCTCGATTGCCGCCGCTGGGATGAAAAAGATATGAAAGAAGCCGTTGAAGCTGAAATGTCGGCTGTTATTCCTCGCTTTGAACACCTTCTTACAGCTCTTGGTACCATTGCAAATATTTCTACTTTGCTCGGACTTTTAGGAACTGTAACCGGTAATATCAAGGCCTTCGGCGTTCTTGGGGCAGGCGGAACTATGGGTGATCCGGCTCTTCTCGCCGGTGCGATTGGTGAAGCTCTTGTAACAACAGTTGCTGGACTCGTAGTTTCAATTCCATCTTTGATTTTCTACAATTATTTTGTAAGCCGCGTAAACCGCCGCATTACAGAGATGGAATCAAATGTAACTCACGTTGTATTGAAGCTTTCAGGAAGAATTAAATGAGATTAAAGGCACGAAGAAAAGGAATTCAATCCGGCGTTGATATGACGCCAATGCTCGATGTTGTTTTCCAGTTGATTATTTTCTTCCTCGTTTCTACAACTTTTGCGGTTCTTCCGGGAATTTCTATGCATCTTCCGGAAAGCACAACTGCAGAAAGTACTTCGAATCTTGGAATAACAATTACAGCTGATAAAAACGGCGGCTTGTGGTTCAACGATAAACAGGTTTCTTTTAAAACCTTGGGTGATGAACTTGCCGCTTTTGATACAAAGAAAACAAAGCGAAGCGAATTTCCGATTACCATTGAGGCGGATTCAGAAGTTACAAATGGCACTATCGTAAAGTTGTTTGATGTAATCAGAACAAACGGTTTTGCCGCGGTGAATTTGCGTACAAAAGAAAAAAGATAAATGCAGGTATTTAACGATTTTACAAGGTTAATAGATTCTCATTCTGTCGATAAGACACAGGCTTCTTCCATTAAGCTTGCTCTTGGTGGAACCGGTATCGTCTGGCTGATTATTCTATTGATTCTTGCAATTTCGCCGGTTTTCAAAAAGCCGGAGCATTACAAAACTGTTCAGATTATGCTGGAGCCGGTGCAGAAAATAGAAGCTTCAAAATCGGAAAAAACTTCTGCGGCAGTAAAAAAAGTGCCGGATGCAACTGCAAAAGAAGCTGCCGCTCCTAAAAAGACAGAAAAGAAACAGGAATCGGCTGCGCAGAAAAAAGCGGAACCGGCGAAAAATGAAACTGCAAAAACGGAACCTGCAAAGGCAGAATCAAAACCTGCTCCGCAGAAAGTTGAAAAACCGGCTCCTGCAAAACCACAGGAAACGCCAAAGCCTGCAGCACCAAAAACTCAGCCGCAGACTACGAATCAGAGTTCAAGTTCAAGCAGTTATAAGAAAGTTAATCCTACCTACAAAAAAAGTATGGATGAATTACTCGAAGAACAGATGAATTCCAATAAGTCTTCGAAAAAAGATTTTGACTGGGATTCAATGGATGACGCAGTTGAAAACACTTCTTCCGGTTCTGTTCAGAATAACACTGCAAAAACGGTTGCCGGTGCTTCAGCTCTTTCTGGTACTGCGGGTTCAGCTGCCGATTCTAGAGATTCAAAAGTTACTTCAACTACTGGAAAAGAAACAAAAACTAACTCTTCTGCTTCCGGGGCGACAACCAGTGCCCTAAAAAATATTGAAGCCACTGAACAAACCTTTGATGGAAATACGGGTGCGGGCGGAAACGGACTTAGTTCGGTTTCAAAGGTTATGGCGGCCCGTTCAAATGACGGTAAGTTATCTCTTTCTCTTTCAGACGGAAGTGCAAGAGTTTTGCTGGAACCAAAAGAACCAAAAATTCATATTTCAGAAGAACATTCTCATTTGATAGATAATAAAAGAACTGTTACAATAGAATTCATGATTTTGCCTTCGGGAAATATTCCTAAAAGCAAGATTACTTTTAAGCCTGCTGCATTGATTCCGGCTGAAATTCAGTCTGAAATCAGCGATCAGATTTCAAAGTGGCGTTTTGCTCCGGCAGATACAGAAGGCGGTGCAACTTTTGAATATACTATTATTAAGCGGTAAGAGGAGAAATTGTGCTTGTAAAAAATCTTGGCGATATAGAAGCTGTAGCATTTGATATTGACGGAACTCTCTATGATCAGTGGCGTATTCATTTTTCTGCCATTCTGCACTATATATCGCACGGAGTATTTTTTCTTCACTTTGGGCTGACCCGCCACGAAATGCACGGAATGTCTCCTCAGGAAGATTTTAGTAAAGTTCAGGCAGAAAAAATGGCTCGCCGCCTGAATTGTTCCTATGAACATGCGCTTTCCAAATTGGATCGTATAGTTTACAAGGGCTTGAAAAAATATTTTGTAAATATGCCTTGTATAAAAGATGTTCCGGAAACTTTTAAGAAATTCAAGGAAGCTGGATTTAAGGTTGCGCTCCTTTCGGATTTTCCTCCGGAACAAAAGGGTGATATCTGGGGCGTAAAACCATACTGCGATGCAATTTTAGGAACAGAAGCATTGGGTGCATTAAAGCCGGATGTTCATTCATTCTTAAAAATGGCTGAAATACTCGGGGTTGCACCGGAAAAAATTCTTTATGTTGGAAACAGCAAAAAGTACGATGTAATCGGTTCTAAACGGGCTGGAATGAAGAGCGCATATCTGCTTTCCGGCTTTAAAAGAATATTCAAATTAAAAGACAAAGATGCGGATATTTCATTCTGCAACTATCGTCAATTACAGGATATTGTGCTAAATTAAATAGATAGAAAAGTATAATTGGGTGGGGACATGTTTTCTTTTTTAACTCTTTTTATTTCTGTAGCAGCAGCGGCTGGAATTTCATATTTTTTACACACTCTCGATCGGGAAAATAATTCTTTTGAAAAAGTAAAACGTTATGCGGATAAGCGCCAGGGAGAATTTGACGCCTGGTTCCAGCAGCAGGAAAAGAAACTCACTTCAAATACTGCAAATCTTGAAACAAAATTCATGCAGTCAACGGCAGCGGTAAAGCGCCTTGAAAGCCAGATTGCAGAATTCCAGAAGATGACAGAAAATCTTTCCGGCGATACAAACGCTGTAAAGAAAATCGAGCAGGAAATTGATTCCTACGCAAAGGTAATCAACGAACTGATGGATATGACCGCCCGGGTAGAGCAGAATCTTGAAAATGTAAAAAAGGAATCCCTTATAATTGATTCGCTTCAGAATAAGCTTGGTGAACAGAAAAAATATATAGAAGGTCTTGAAAAGAAGATTCCTCAGATTTCAAATGAGTTTGCCACAAAAAACGGCGAGCAGCTTAAACTTATCGGGAACCGTCTTCTTGCTGAATATGACAATCACGGTCAGAAAATTAAAGAAGATTTACTGAAAATAGAAGAAAATGCAAAAAAAACAATGTCAGATTTTCAGCGTGAAATAAATGAAGTTTACGAAGATGCTTCAATGAAGGCTGAAAAACTGGAAGACGAAGCATTTGAACGACTCAGAAAAGAAGCAGAAACCCGAGCTTCTGTATTCACAAAAAATTCAAACGAAAAAATTACCCAGGCTCAGATTCAACTGGAATCAAAACTGGATGAACTTTCTGCTCTTGTGGAAACCCGCGCAAAAACTGTATCCGCAAATGCAGAAAACAATGTAACTGGTTTTGAAAAGAAATATGATCAGCTTTATCACGACCTTTCTGCAAAATATGCTGCAAAAACAAGTGAAATGGAAACTTCTCTTGCAGCAAAAACTGCCGAATTAAACCAGAATTTAAAAGCAACTTCTGCAGGTCTTGTTGAAAATATCAAAAATACCTTCGGCGATCTTGATGCAAAATGCCGAAAGCACATCGATGATTTTGCAGTAAAAGTTGAAGAACGCCTTGCAACTCTTACAGAACGATATACCAAGCAGATTGAAGAAACCAGCGGAAAAAGTGACGGCCGCCTTAATGCAATTATGGAAAAGGTTACAGCTTCCGAAGAAAAATCAAAGCAGTATATTGCCGCTCTTACCGAAAAATATCAGGCTTCTGCAAAAACTTTGCACGAAAAATATGATGAACAGCTTAATTCAATCGACGGAAAAAATAATAACCGCATAATTCAGCTGGAACAGCGTTTTGATGAAGCATATGAATCGGTAAATAAAAAGGCTGATGAAACAAATACAGCTTTCGATACAAAGTTCAAGTCTATTATCGATGAGCTTGATTCCAAGTTTACGGCCGCAACAGAAAGAATCAGCGGAGAAATAGAAGCCGTTCGTTCTATTTACAGCCAGCAGCAGGGTGGAATCAGTAGCGAAATTACAGAAAAAATTGAATCCCTTGGCGAAGAATTTAAAACTCAGATAGCAAACTTGAAGTCTCAGCTTACAGATTCATTGAACGAGGTTCAGACGTCTTCTGATACACTTGCGAAAACACAGGAAAAAATCGATATACAGATTTCTTCTGTTCAGGAACGATATGAAAATCTGTTTAAAGATGCAGTCAGTAAGGCAGATTCAAAAGAAGAAGAAGCCTATAATCAGTTCAGCCGACAGTCTGAAGAAAATATTGAAAAATACAATACAGCCATTCAGCAGAAGATTGAGAGCGTAAAAACTCAACTTTCCGACACTTTGAATACTATTTCCCGGGATGTACAAGAATCAGTTCAGACTGCAGAAAATACATTGAACCGGGTAAAAACTGAATGCAGCGACGCAATGGCAAAAATTGATGCCGTTGAACCTGAGCTTAACGAAAAGGTTTCCAAAATCGATGAGCAGATTGAAAAGTTCCGTGGCGTTTCCAACGAAAAAATGCAGGAGCTTACTGCAATGCTCGAAGAATCTGCAGGAAAAATTCAGGCTGCCTGCGAAAAACAGCAGAGTATTGCCCTGGCCGGTGTAGATGAACATCTTTCTGCATACAAAAAAGATATCGAATACCGCCTTTCTAAAATCGAAGCAGGAAGCAGTGATGTTGATTTCCTTGAAAAGAACCTGAAGGCTGCCTATGAGGAAGTAAGTAAGCGGGTTCTTTCTACTTTTGATTCGTTCACAGCAGAACAGCAGGAACGTCACAATCAGTTTGCATCTTCAATAAAGGCTAATTCCGATCAGCTTGAAAGTGACCTTGAAGTAATTGAAAAGCGGATTGAAGAACTTAAACAGACTTCAATTGGTAATATGAGCGAAAAACTTAAAGGCTTTGAAGAAAACTTTGACCGCGATCTTAAAACTCGCGGCGACAAAATCAACGATGAACTTGTTGAGTGGAAAAATACATTTGACGGCAAAATTACAGCCTTTACAAACGAGTATGAAAATCAGCGTCGAAGCGTAGAAGAAGATTACGCTGAAGAACTTAAAAATAAGCTTGCCGCAATTCAGAAGAAAAATGACGAGCAGACAGTTAGAGTTCAGGAAGAAATAAAAGCTTCGCAGAACTCATTGAATGAACAGATTCTTGGCATAAAAAATCTTGTTACTAATTTTGCAAGTGAGATTCAGGCAAAAGTTGATTCTGCTGACAGTCGCCAGGATGAAATTCTTAAATCGTCTATCGAAAAAACAGAACGAAATGTTGAATCACAGCTTAAGAAAATTCAGGAAGAACTTCTGGCTAACCTCAGTGCATTCGAAGAAGGTGTTCAGACTCGTCAGGAATCAAGCCAGTCTTCAATCGATTCGGCTCTCGGTGAATTTAATACCTGGAAGGTTCAGCTTAAGCATCAGCTTGATGAATCAAAGACATTGTTCAATTCCGAACTGGAAGGACTTAAAGAACAGGCACTGCATAAGGTAAAGGAAGCAGAAAATTACATTTCCAACGAATTCCTTCAGCTTGTTGATGATTCCGGAAGAAAAATCAATGATCTTAACGAAAAGACTTCAGAATCTGTAAAAACATACGAAAATCGTGCTCAGGAAATTATTGACCAGCTTACAAAAATGTATGAACAGATGCTCAAGGATACAGAAGAACGCGTTCGAAGCCAGAATACAGAATCTTCACGAAAGCTTCAGGAACTTAATTCCGAAATCCAGAAAATTTCTGACAAGAGCCGAACAGATCAGGCTGCTTTCGTAATGAAAATGCAGGGCGATTCAAACGCAATGCAGACTCAGATGAGCGAGCTTTTAAAAGAACTTCAGACAATCAAGTCGCAGATGAATGTTTACGAAAAAGCCGACCAGATGAAAAAGCAGCTCGATGACAAGATTGAAAATCTTAACGAAGATTTTGAACGCCTCGAAGATTTCCGCAAGGTTGCAAACGACCTTACAACTCAGTACAACCAGATTTGCCGAATAAAAGAGGATATGGAAAATAAATATTCGGAATTCGAGGCTGCAAAGGAAAATGTTGATTCAATTGCCCAGCGATACGACAAAATGATTGGACTTTCTGGTCAGATTGACGAAAAAATCCGCGGCTTGAACACAACATACGACGACCTTCAGACAATGGAAATTCATGTCCGCGATTTCCAGGAATCACTTTCTGATATTTCAAAGCGTTACGATCGTCTTGAACAAAAAAATGAAGTAATCGACCGAGTTCTTAAAGATGTAGACAACTCATATGAATCGCTGAAAGAACTTGAAAGACGTCTTTCTGAATGCTCTAGACAGGCAGAAACTTTACCGGACGAAATCCGCGATGTTCAGCACAATGTTGATCAGCTTTTGAAGAACGGCCCAAAAATCGGTGAAGCTGCTGAAAAACTTAATTCCCTTGAAGAATTGTTTAAGAATGCAGAACAGCGAATCGAAGATATTAATTCTGCCCGCACAGGAATTGCCCGCACAGAAATGCGTTTGCAGGAGCTTTCCGGCGAAATCGACAGAAAGTTTGCCGATTTGGGAGAAATAACAAAGATTTCAAACGATTCTGAATATTCTGAAAATAACAGAGTTACTCCTCAGATTCGAAGTGCAGTTCGAACGCTCAAAAAGCAGGGGTGGAAAAACGAACAGATTGCTGCCCGCTGTAAAATCAGTTTGAGCGAAGTAGATTTGATTTTGGAATTGCCGGAAGACTAATTATTTAAGTTTAAATATTCTTTTTGTTTGCCCGTACGTTCTTTGTAAGTTATAATTCATCGTATGAAAAGAATGAAAAGAATATTTACACTTATTTGTGGCGGTTTACTGGCCTTTAATGTTGCTGCCCAGACAAAAACGCAGATTAAAAATGGCGCCATTCTTCATGCGTGGTGCTGGTCATTCAAGACAATTGAAAAAAATCTTCCGAAAATCAAGGAAGCTGGTTTTACTTCGGTGCAGACTTCTCCTGCCAATACCTGTCTTGTGGGTGATTACGGAGAACTGAATCTCATGAGCGAAGATTTAACCGGAAAGTGGTATTTCCATTACCAGCCGACTGACTGGAAAATCGGAAACTATCAGCTTGGCACCCGGGATGATTTTATTTCAATGTGCAAAAAAGCCGATGAACTTGGGATTGCGGTAATCGTTGATGTTCTTCCAAATCATACAACTCCTAGAATTTCTGAAATCAAACCGGAATTTATCGAAGCGGTTGGTGGTCTTGCAAAGCTTTATCACAAAAATAGTGATCACCAGATTCGAAATTACGATGACCGTCTGGAATGCACTACAGCGCAGATGGGCGGACTTCCAGATGTAAATACCGAAAATCCACTTTTTCAGGCATACTACATGAATTATGTAAACGATCTTATCGATTGTGGTGCCGACGGTTTCCGCTATGATACAGCAAAGCATATCGGCCTTCCTGACGATCCAAAAGATGAATACAGTCCGAAAAATAATTTCTGGCCGATTTTTCTGGGAAAGGAATCGATTAATGGTGTGTGGCTGAAAAATGCTGATAATCTTTTTATTTACGGTGAAGTTCTACAAGGCGGAAAAAGCCGGGAAGATGCATACGGAAAAATTATGCCGGTTGTTGCATCAAGCTACGGCGGAATTTTAAGAAGTGCACTTAAAAGCGAAAAATTCAGCGCAAAGGGGTTAAAGGACTGGCGCCATCCCGCTGCCCCGGAAAATATTGTTACCTGGGTTGAATCACATGACACTTATGCAAATCAGGGGGAATCTGCTGGACTTACACATGCGCAGCTTAGATTGGGCTGGGCTTTAATTGCAGCCCGGGCTGGAGGAACTCCGCTCTTCTTTAACCGTCCAAAAGGTGCAGAAGCAACACAGTTCCCTGGCGTTTCAAAAATAGGGGATGCCGGAAATGATGAATTCTTTAATCCAGAAGTTGTTGCAGTAAATAAATTCAGAACAGAAATGGCAGGAGAACCGGAACAGCTTGTTAATGGTAATGATACCAGTCTTCTTGCTGTTCTTCGCGGCAAAAGAGGCGCTGTTCTTATCAATGTAAGTTCAACTAAGGCGCAAAAAGTTTCTATCCCGGTTGAACTTCCTGACGGAACTTATGTAGATCACGCTACGGGTAAAAACAAGTTTACTGTTCAGAATGGTACTCTTACTGGAAAACTCGGAAAACAGAAGATTGCAGTTTTGTACTAATCTTTTTGAAGAAGGCAAGTAGCCCAGGTTTCTACGGCTTTGCCTTCACCGGTTGAATCAAGTTTTTCGCCTGTTTTGGCTTTGACAAATATTCTGTTGCTTTCTGTTTCAAGGATTTTTGCGATAGAATCAATAACTTCCTGCCGGTGTGGAAGAAATTTTGGGCGTTCAAGTTTTATAACGCAGTCAAGATTTATAAGTTTCCAGCCGGCATTTTTTATATTTTTCCAGACAGTTTTTAACAGTTCTCTTGAATCGGCATCCTTCCATTTTGGCTCTTCCGGCGGAAAATAACTTCCGATATCCCCAAGTCCACTTGCGCCAAGAAGGGCATCAGTAATTGCGTGAAGAAGAACGTCTCCATCAGAGTGGCCGTCTTCGCCTTTTTCGAATGGGATTTCAATACCGCCTAAAACAAGCTTTCTGCCTTCTACAAGTCTGTGCAGGTCGTAACCCAAACCTGTTCTTATATTTATTTCGTTCATAGTGTTTTCCGTTTTTTTGTAGTCTTCGGCAAAGGTGATTTTTTTATTGCATGGATCGCCTGAAACATTTTTTACTTTGCCAACATATTTTCCCCAGATTTCGGTATCGTCGGTGTATTCTTTGTTGTCTTTTCTGGCTTTTAAGTGTGCGTCATATAGTTTTGCAAATTCAAAGCCCTGGGGAGTTTGAACGGCACTCATCAGGCTGCGGGTAAGGTGTTCTTTGATAAAGCCGTCTTCATCCAATAGCTTTTGCGTATCAACAGGAGTAAGGCCTGGAACTGCCGAACCATATTTAATTGTTCCATCGAGGGTGTCGGAAATTATTTTTTGTGTTACGAATGGACGTGCGCCGTCATGAATCAAAACTATATCTGGGTTACAGTTTTTTAATGCAGAAAGCGCGTTGAAAACACTTTCCTGCCTTGTTTTTCCGCCTTCAACAAATTTAAGATCTGTTTCTTTCAAAAGAGTTTGTAGAACTGAATCTTTTTTCAACGCATTTTCGGCGTCGGCTTTTCCATTATGAGGAATCGTGACTACAAGTTTTGCGATTTTTATTGTGTTTAGAAAAGTTTTTATGGAAGTGGAAAGAACGGTACCTTCGCCAAGTGGAAGGTACTCTTTTTTGCAGCCCAAGCCCATCCGTGAAGAAGAGCCTGCTGCTGCAACTATCAATGCAATTTTTTTATTAGAAGTCATCATCGTCTGAATCATCAAAATCAGCTGAATCATCTGCGGCTGAGCTTTCTTCAGAATCATCCTCGTCTTCGTCGCCGGAATCATCTTTTTCCTTCTTTGAAGAAGAAACATCGTTCATCAAATCGTCATCTTCATCATCAAAGTCATCGATTATGTGTTTGATTTTTGGTTGTGATCCAGGAGGTTCGAGCTTAAGGTGGATTTTTGATTCAACTTCTTTTACATCCATTCCCATTGCGATAGAGATTTCGTCTTCAAGCAATTTTTTTGCCTGATCATAAAGCTTGCGTTCCAAAATAGGAAGTTCTTTTACTTTACTGCGGTTGTAAAGACAACGAACGATAGCTGCTATGTCTGCGATTGTTCCTTTTTTCAGAAGATCAAGGTTCATCTGATAGCGTAATTTCCAGTCTGAAGTGATTGGTTCAAAATCGTCGGAAAGCGAATTTAATGCTTTTTCGGCTTCTTCTGCAGAAACAATCGAACGAATTCCGAGTTCTTCTGCTTTTTCAACAGGAACCATAACAATCATGTCGGAAGATTCGATGTAGATTTTGTAATACATCATTGGGTTTCCGCGGAAAGTTTTTTCGAATACTTCCGTGATTTTGCCTACACCCTGGCTAGGATAAACGATCTGCTGATCAATCTGAAATTTTGTTTCGCTCATAATATTACTAGTATAACACAATTTTTGTAAAAATTCAAATTGTTAGAAGTCGCAGTGCTTTTGTCCGATTGCAAATATATCCCATATACTCTATATTTGTACCATAATTTTTTAAGGATGATAATGGAAAACAATGAAATGATGGACGACGAAATCGTCCCAATTGAAGAGCAGAAAGAAGTTCAGAGTGTTGAAAAAACAGAAGATGATTCAGAAATTGGTTTTGAAGATTTAGGTTTAGACGAAGGAACTCTTGCTGCAGTTGCGAAAAAAGGTTTTAAGGTTCCTTCTCCGATTCAGGTTTTGGCAATTCCGCGACTTTTAAATGGTGATGCAAATATTATTGCGCGGGCAAGAACTGGTACAGGAAAAACAGCGGCATTCGGACTTCCGATAATTCAGAAGGTTCGTGGTATTCAGGGAACTGTAAAGGCTTTGGTTTTGGAACCAACCCGCGAGCTTGCAATTCAGACTTGTACGGAATTCCAGTCATTTACAGACGGAAAAAATCCGCGGACTTGTGTGCTTTATGGAGGTGCTTCTTATTCAACTCAAATTAAGGATTTGAAGCGGGGTGTTGAAGTTGTTGTGGGTACTCCAGGTCGTATTCAGGATCACCTTGAACGCGGCACACTCGATATCAGCAAAATTGATTACTTCATTCTTGATGAAGGAGATCAGATGCTCGACATGGGCTTTGTTGATGACATTGAAGCAATTTTTGCACAGGCAAATCCAAACGCGCGAATTCTTCTTTTTAGTGCTACAATGCCGGATCCAATTTTGAAGATTGCGGGCAAATTCATGGGCGACTATGAAATCGTAGAAGAAGAAGGTGTTGTTGATGAACCTCTTTTAATCGAGCAGAAATTCTGGGTTGTAAAAGACAGCGACAAAATCAATGCTCTGGTTCGCCTTATCGATATCGCAGATGATTTTTACGGAATCGTATTTACTCAGACAAAAAACGATGCGGATTTTGTTACACGAATTCTTGATGAAAAAGGTTTTGATGTAGCCGCACTTCATGGGGATATTGCTCAAGCTCAGCGCGAAAAAATTATTGCCCGCTTCCGCTCTAAAAAAACTCGTATTCTTGTTGCAACCGATGTTGCTGCCCGCGGAATTGATATTTCTGGCTTGAATCACGTTGTAAATTATTCGCTTCCTTTTGATGGCGCAACTTACGTTCATCGAATCGGTCGAACAGGACGAGCCGGAAGTCAGGGAACTGCAGTTACTTTTGTGGCTCCTCAGGAAATGCGGAAACTTGGTTACATGCGCCGCGCAGTTTCCAAAGCAAGCAAGGGCGAAATGAAAGAAGAAGAAATTCCTTCAATTGAAGAAGTTCTTGCAAAGAAAAAGACACGCATATTCTCTGAGCTCAAGAAAAAACTTGGTCTTGAAAAAGATGTTGAAGAGAATATTCCTAAAGCTTTGGATAATGAAAATGCTGAAGTTGTGGTTCAGGAATCGGCAGATGTTTCAGAGTCGGAAGAAGGTTCGGAAGCTTCAGAAATCGTATCGGCTGCAACTTCTTCACTTTTGAAGGCTGACGAGCAGTTCGTTCTTATGGCCGAAGAGCTTTGTGCAAATGATGAGCCAAAGGACGTGCTTGCTTCTGTTCTTTCTGTTTTGTACAAGGATAAGCTTGACCGTTCAAAATACGGAAAAATTCAGGCTCATGGCAAAACTTCTGATCAGGTTCGCCTGTACATTCAGGTTGGCCGCCGCGACGGTTATAATCCGCGTGTTCTTGCAGATTATTTCAGCAAAATGCTTCACATTCCGGGCCGCATGGTTGACCGCATCGATATTTCTTCAAACTTTTCGCTTGTAAGCCTTCCAAAAGAAGCTGCAAAACGAGCTCTTGATCTTGCAAAGAAAAATCAGAATGTTCCACACATGCATGTGGATACTAAAGAAAATTCTTTTGATGATGATTTTGGTTCTCGTCGTGGAGGCGGAAGAAAACGCGGTGGATTTGGTCGCGGAGATTTTGGACGCAGCGATTTCGGCGGAAAAAAATCAGGTGGCGGACGAGGCTTTGGCTCTGGACGTGACCGCGACAGGGACAGAAATCATGGCCGCCCTAATGTTCATACGCCAACAGAACGTTCTCCGAGAACAGGTTCTGCAGGTTTGTATAAGCAGAAAAAATCAGCAAAAGCAGAACGATTTTAATTAATCGGACGGTAATTATCGAGCCAGTTGTGAAGAGGTTTTACCCATTCGCACTGGCTTTTTTTGTATTCGTTGTAAAGTTCTGTGTATTTTTCTTTTATGTATTTTTGAATTTCTGTTTTGTCTTCATTTGAAACATCGTCGGAATTATTCAAAAGGTCATTTATAACCGTTTTGCAGTCTTCTTCCGAAAAGAAGTTTTCTTCGTATGCGCTGGAAAGCATGTATAGGGCTCCTGCCACGCAGTTTATACTGTGCTGTTTTACATAAAGAACGCTTTCTGTAATTGCGATCGAGCCATAGTAGATTTCGTTTAATATTTTTTCATTTTCTTCTGTTGAAAATAAATTTTCCAAAAGAATTTTTCGCACCTTTGCCCACACTCCGATTACGATTGCAACGTGAAGGCTTGGCACACAAAGAAGATGCGGATCCATAAACCGGATTAAAAAGAATTTTGGCTTTTTAAGGTAAAACGGCCGTTCTGTAGTTGTGAGTGTGTAAAGGTAAATTTTTGTTGCGTTTTCATAAAGCGTGCGGATAAAGTTAATTATTCTGATGTTTATCGGCATTCCTTTTTTTATGCCGAGTTTTTTTACAAACATTCGCATTATCCGGCAGAAAAAATTTACAAAGTCCATGTAAATGAAAACGTTTTCCGGTACGAAAGGAATTTTTTTATCCAATTTGTGATCTACGGAAACAATTTTTATTTTGGAAAATCCGAGTTTGCGGTTATTTTGTAATACAACAAAACTTTTCCAGGCAGTGAACAATAATTTCCAGACGGGGCGGAAGGAAAGCGGATTGAACGGCATTATCAGAAATGCCCAGAGATGAGAGTAATTTCCGAAAGGTTTTACATAATCTTGTGCTTTCATCAGAGTTCCTCGTCTTGTTTTAAAGAATCCAGCCGTTCAAGGCGTTTTTTATCTGGAGTTATACAAAGATTTTTTTCATGCGTTGGGAGCACGAGTCCTTTAGGACCGTTTTTTGCCCTGCGAAGATATTTTACATGGGTGTAGTACAAATCGGTTTTGCCGGCGTTTCGTGCTTTCGAATAATAAACTGCAAGGTTGGCCGCATCCAGAAGAATTTCAAGAGGTACAGTTTTTCCAGGTCTGTTTTTTACAAATACATAACCGCCTGGGAAATCCCTCACATGAAGCCAAAGGTCAGAACCTTTTACATGGTGCCGCAAAAGTTCATCATTTTCGTTTGCATCGCGGCCAACAAGAATGTACCAGCCGTCAACTGTGTAATCCAGCCCCGGATGTTCTTTTTTCTTTTGCTGTTTTGGAGTTACGTTTTTGCGAAGCAGCTGCTCTATTTTTACAGGATTTTTTTCGTTTATGATTTCCTCATAACGAGAATCAAGTTTTTTGATTTTATTTTCAGATAATTCAATATCGTGAATTATTGAAAGGGAACCATTTTGCGCCTTTTTATAATTTTCATAATAAATTGCGGCATTTTCGTGTGCAGATTTTTCCGGGTCAACCAGAATTCTTACAGTTTTTCCAGATTCATAGTCTTCACATTCGAGAAAGCGGTCTTTTCCGGTCAAAAGATATCCGTAAGAAAGAATCAAATCGCCCTGGTGCTTAAGATTTTCGCAGTTTTTGAATTCTTCCTGTTTCTGTTTTAATTTTTCCAGGGCATTAACCATTCGGCTTTTAGTCTGAATGTACCATTTTTCTGCCTGAGCAAGTAATGCTTCCCGGGAAAGAGTTTCTGCGTGTTCTCCGTACCAGAGATCAACTTTCTGATTGAAAGTTAAAACTGGTTTTCCCGGATTATTTTTTTCGAATTCTTCCTGTAATTCTTCAAAGTCGCGTACCGGAAATACTTTTTTCGGTTCTTCACCAGAATCTTCCGGGCAGACAAAGGTTCCGCCTGTTATTTCACCCTTTTTTGGACGGCGAAACATTGTGTCCAGAATATTGTTCTGTGTGTCGCAAAGAATAATATTTGCAGCGTTGCTCCAAAGGCGAATGTACATTACAAATGAATCATCGCCGTGGGTTAAATCCATTTTGATTATGCGCTGGAATCCAACCTGTCTGCAGGAAGTGATTTTTGAACCCTTTATGTTGGAGCGAAGAAATTCCATGAAGCGAAGAGGCTTATCATTTTTTGCAATTTTTCTTCTGGTTTCATTTATGCGGCAGGCATTCTGTGCTGTGCAGATTATAATCGTTTTGCCTTCACCGTTTGCGTAAGTATAAAGTGCAAGCGTGTCGTAACCTGGTTGTATTATTTCCTGAATAAAAGAACCTTCCAGTTTTAATTCGCTGAGAATGACATTGATTTCATTGCAGTTTAACGACATGGTTAAAGTATAGCAGATTTACAGACGGATTGACATAGCAGGCGAAAAAAATATATGATTGGTCAAATTTATCGCAAATACAGTATTGGTCGTTCTCGTCGTGTCTTCTTGTTAGAAGAAAAGACCGGAATTCTGTGTATTTGTAAAAATATTGCAAAACAAAGCTCTCCGGCAAACGGGGGGCTTTTTTTTTGGGGTATTGTACCCCTGATATAAACATTGCGAGGTAGAAAATGAAAAAAACTGGCGCCGAGATTATTGTAAAACTGCTTGAGATGCATGGTGTTGAAACCGTTGCAGGAATTCCTGGAGGATCAATTCTTCCACTTTATGACGAACTTTCAAGAAGCAAAATACACCACGTCCTTGTGCGCCAGGAACAGGCAGGTGGATTTATTGCACAGGGTATGACAAGAACAACCGGAGTTCCTGCTGTATGTCTTGCAACTAGTGGTCCTGGTGCCATGAACCTGCTTACAGCTGTTGCAGATGCACGCTGCGATTCTATTCCGATTATCGCAATTACAGGTCAGGTAAATACAAATCTCATTGGAACAGATGCTTTCCAGGAAGCAGATACCTTTGGGCTTTCTTTCCCAATTACAAAACACAGCGTCATGATTAAAAATCATGCCGAACTTTTTACAGCAATTCCGCAGGCATTTGAAATTGCTATGAATGGCCGTCCGGGACCTGTTCTTATCGATATTCCTCGCAATATTCAGCTTACCGAATATGAATTTGATGCATGGCCGGAAATTAAAAAACCGCTTTCAGAAGAAAAGGCTGTTCGCTTTCATACAAAAGCAGATGCAATGAAGACTATTATCGGACAGGCAGCCGAAATGCTTGCTTCATCAAAAAAGCCGGTTCTTTATCTTGGCGGCGGATGTAATTCCCCTGAAGCTGCAAAGGCTTTGCGTGCATTCAAAAAAGCATATCGCCTTCCTGTTGTAAGTTCTCTTATGGGGCTTGGCGCAATTCCTTATTCTGATCCTGACTTTACCGGAATGGTTGGAATGCACGGACGATATTCTGCAAATGTTGCTATGAATGAAAGTGACCTGGTTATTGCAGCCGGAGTTCGTTTTGATGACCGTGCAACCGGCGTGGTTTCAAAGTTCTGTCCGAACGCAAAAATAATTCACATCGATATCGATGCTGCTGAAATCAACAAGATTTTACCGGCAAGTGCAAGTATTGTTGCAAAAGTTGAAACAGTTTTCCCACTTCTTACTTCGGCTGTTGAAAAATTGATTAAGAAAAATGCTGATGCAGAAAAAGAACGAAAGGTTTGGGCAGATCATATTCAGTCTGTAAATAAGGAAACCTTCTCTGTTACATGCGGAACACCTTCTGAGGCTGATAAAAACAAGAAGTTTGCAGGAAGTACAAATCCTCGTACTTTTATTGCAGCGATTCCTGAACTTGCAGAAAAAGCTGGTACTAAAAAAACAGATTTAATTGTTACAACTGATGTTGGTCAGCACCAGATGTTTGCTGCTCAGTATTATCCTGTTGAAGAACCTCGAACCTTCCTTACTTCGGGAAGTCTTGGAACAATGGGATTTGGTCTGCCGGTTGCATTGGGTGCCGCTCTTGCAAATCCGAAAAAGCGCGTAATCTGTTTTTCAGGTGATGGTTCGATTATGATGAATGTTCAGGAGCTTGCAACTCTTGCAGAAAATAATCTTCCTGTAACTGTAATCGTATTTGAAAATGGGACTCTTGGTATGGTTTATCAGCAGCAGAAATTCCTTTTTGATAAAACTTATTCTGCAAGTGAATTTATGGCTTCTCCGGATTTACTCAAGATTGCAGAAGGTTTTGGAATTGAAGCAATTGATGCCGATAAAGATCCCGACTGGTACAAAAAAGCCTTTTCTCCAGACAGAAAAAACAAACCTTGCTTTGTTCGGGTTCGCGTAGATCCTGAAGAAAATGTTCTTCCATTTGTACCAGGTGGAAAAGCAAATATCGATTCGATAAGAGACTAAAAATACAGGCCGTCATGGACTTATGAATTGTTCATGATGGCTTTTTGTTCTTCATTTGAAATAATTCTGCCTTTCTGGATACTGTCCATATTCTGCTGACGCCATTCCAGTTCATTTGTGATTGTGTCGTATTCTTTTGAAGCAACTTCCTGGGAGTACATGTAAATCAGCGGCTGGATGGAAAGTGCAGCATCAACAATAACCGGATCAAATTGAGTTCCCCGTCCTTCTTTCAGAATTTTCATTGCATCCTGAAGATTCATTTCTTTTTTGTATGGACGGCGACTTAAAAGAGCATCTGTTACATCTGCAACTGCCATAATTCTTGCGCAAAGAGGTATTTCTTCGCCTTTTAATCCGTTTGGATAACCGGTTCCGTCGTAGTGTTCATGATGGCAGTACGCCATATCTATTGCAATCTTGTTGAACTTGCCGTCCCAAAGCACAGGCATGGCTTCCAGTATTTCTTTTCCTTTTGCAGGATGAAGCTTCATCATTTCGTATTCTTGAGGTGTGTATCGGCGCGGAGTATTTAAAATGTGGTCAGGAATAAATATTTTTCCAATATCGTGCAGGTTTGCAGCTGCCGAAAACAGTTTTATATTATTTTCGCTCAGTATTTCTGTAAAATGACCGGAAGATTTAAGTTCCCGGCAAATCATGTCTACATAATTTACAGTGTGTTCCGTATGAAAGCCTGTGATAATTTCGTGCTGGCGCAAAATGGCTGGAATAAATTTGATGATATCAATGTTTGTGTTTTCAATTTTAATGTTTTTGTTAAGAATTGCTTCCATGGAAGAATGATTTCGCTCTGTCATTTTCCAGGTTATTAGCATAACAAATATAAATTCAATCGTAAACCCCGCAGCAAAAGCAAGAAAATCATGAATAAGACTCGCGTCTGTCATTCCTTCGCTGATTCTGTTCATAGATTTGAAGTTCAGGCTTGCAAGCATAACTGCGTACGAAACTATGGTCATGGTCTTTGTTACTGTTGTATCGTAATACAGACAGCTTAAGAAAATTATGATTACGTACGAGATGTATATTCCTATGTGGGAATTTGTTCCGATAATTCCTAGAATTACAGAAGAAATGCAGAGGCCAAAATACATGGCGAATTTTTGTGTAAAATAATAAAGTTCTGTATATTTTTCTTTGAAAGATTTTGACCCGAAATAAAAAACAAGAATTAATTGAATAATTGAAAAAGGAACGGTTAAAAAAAGAGTAACAAGAACATAGGTTCTGCTTATATTAAAGATTCCATATTTGGAAAGCAGATAGAAGGTGGGGGATAATAAAACTGTCAGTGACAAAATTTTTGCAACAAGTTTATTTACATATGCAATATTGTCATAGAAAAAATCATTGTCTTCTAAACGCATTAGGTTCCTGAATAATAATTCTCCCTGCTTCATTCTCCCAGAAAAGCAGGGAGTGCATAATTTATTTTACAGGGAAAACCTTTTTAAATTCTTTAAGGAGTTCAACTGTTTCGATAGCAGAGTCAAAGTTGTGGATATTGCCCTTCTTTGAGTAGAATTCGATAAGAGGTTCTGTCTGTTCGCGGTAAACTTCCATACGATGCATGATTGATTCCTGTTTGTCGTCATCACGCTGGTAGATTTCACCGCCACATTTATCACAAACGCCTTCCTTTTTAGGTGGAAGTGTAAGCACGTTGTAGTTAGCACCGCAGGCACGGCAAACACGTCGTGTGCTCAATCTTTTTATTACTAGTTCATCGGCAGCCTGAAAGTTAACTACTGCAACATCCGGGCAGATAGAAACGAACATTTCTGCCTGTGGAATTGTGCGTGGAAAACCGTCAAGAATAAAGCCGTTTTTGCAGTCAGCCTGCGAGATGCGGTCTTTTACAAGTTCGCATGTAAGGTCATCGCTTACAAGTGAGCCTGAATCGATGATTGCTTTTACTTTGATTCCAAGTGGAGTCTGATTTTTAATGTTAGCGCGGAAAATATCGCCTGTAGAAATGTGCGGGATTTTATAATCTTCTGCAACTTTAACTGCAAGGGAACCTTTTCCAGCTCCCGGTGGTCCTAAAAAAATGAAGTTCATGCTTCATACTCCTGAATGTATTTTATGATAAAGTTATTTTACTACACCGGTAGAGAATTTGCAAAAAAAACATTCAGACTGATAATTATTGTAAGCAGTAAAATATAATGTCGCCAAAATAAAAGAAAAGGTTTCTTTAAA
>CAMHIV010000006.1 GCA_946185185.1 uncultured Treponema sp.
AAAGCGGAAATTTCTCGCCGGCATTTTTAGGAAGTTTAACACCGGCAACGACACACTAACGAGTTTAAAGACTGGTCGGAACAGGATATTTCAAATGGATTTATGTTTTACAAGATTTTTACAACTTATCCGGACATGTGTAAAAGGCTTCTGGAAATTTTACTGGGGTTAAAAATAGCAAAAATTGAATACCCGGAAGGAGAACGCGTTTTCAACATTGACGCTCAGGCACATTCAATCCGGCTGGACATTTTTACACAGGATAAAAATCATGTGTATGACATTGAAATGCAAACTTCTTCGGAATCAGATTTACCAGAAAGAGCCCGTTACTACCAGGGATTAATGGATACAGCAACATTAAAAACCAGCGAACCTTATGAAAACCTAAAGGATTCAATTTTAATTTTCATCTGCAAGTTTGATCCTTTTAAGAAAGGAAAAGCTAAATATGAATTCAGGAATATTGAAGTGAATGACAAAGAAACAGAATTGGGCGACCGCACTAAAAAAATCTTTTTTAATACATTAATGTATGATAAAATCCAAAACGATAATGAGTTGAAAGGTTTATTAGAGTTTTTTAATTCCAATAAAGCAGAAACTCATTTTACAAGTACTCTTGAAAATCTTGTAAATATCGCAAAACATAATTCCCAATGGAGACAGACCTATATGACCATAGAACGATTTCAATATTACGCCACAAAAGAAGGCTTAAAACGCGGAATGGAACAGGGGTTGCAGCAAGGTATGCAACAAGGTCTGGAAAAAGGTATGCAAAAACAAAAAGCCATTGATGAAAAAATCATTGCGCAAAAAGATAAAGAAATGGCCGAACTACGCGCCGAAATAGAAAAACTGAAAGCTCAATTATAGTAAAAAAAACTGTCCAATTTTCATTGGACAGCTTTTTTTTCGCATGGTCTTTTTAAGGAATAAGCCTAACGCTTATTTCTTCTGGGCTCAGGCATAGCCTTCACATGGCCCTTTTCAAGGAATAAGCCTAACGCTTATTTCTTCTGGGCCATTTCGATAGCGCCGGTATCGATACCGTAACCTATGATTGGGTTAGCAGTGTTGTTACCATGAAGAATTGTTGCATTACCAACATTCAATGTGCTGTTAGAAATTGTCTGACCTGGAGCCGTATCACCGGTTGACCAGTAAGTGTTAGTTGTAAATTTCTGAGCAATACCTGAACTATTTCTATAAACACCAACATTGATCTGGTCATCGTTAGGAATATTCTGTGTCGGAACTATTGAACATTCCCACTGACCTGTATACATATCCTTTGTTGCACCGTCTCCAAGAGCTGTAAAGTCTGTGCGGTATGCAACCTTAGCTCCAAGAGGAGTTCCAAGGTATGAGCTCAACTGATAACCGATATAAGGGACCCAGTTACCGCTGGAATCCTTGGCAACATCGATTGTACACTTAGCACCAACCGCACTGAATGAATCTACAGTAACAATTTTTGGCTCACTTGCACTGTTATAACTGTCAAGATATGCATACTTCAAATCGCTTCCGTTGATGTTATCGTAGTATGCAAAGTGAATATGATTATCTTTATCAACTACAGTCTTAACGTTTATACCACCGTTAGGGTCAATTGTACGTACTGTCCAAGTGTTGCTTGTTGTAGGAGCTGTGTTATACGCCATCTTAAGAGCCATATTTACAGAGTCGTACCAGGTAACGATTGCAACTGGATTAGCAGTATCTTTCTTTGCAATAGAAAGTGATACATACTTACCTGCACCTCCGTTCTTTGCAGAAGAATAAGCACCTCGTGCTCCGCTTACGCCACTGGCAGCAACAACCTGGATTGGAATTCCGCTGTTAGTGTTATAACTGTATGTAATGTATGAATCAGCAACATTCTTAGGACGTCCACTACCGTTATTTTTAGCATACTGAGCAAATCCCGTATACTTAGAACCAACGGCATCTGCCAAACCTTTAGGAGCTGAAAGATCAGATGCAGAACTCTTATTAGAACCACCATCAATATTGTAAGTATTTTTCCCTACAGTACCCCATCGGAAACGCACCTGCTTAACAGGCTGATCATAGTAAGCCATAAATACATAAACAGGGGTTGTACTTGAAGGGGCAGTTGAACTACCGCCAGAATAACTAGTATCCATAGAAATTGACTGTATACGGTCAATATCAGTTGTCCATCCCGAATTGCTTCCTGTAATAGCTATAGAAGAAGAATCCAAGCGGCTGGCATTTGCTGCATTACAATAGTTCATATTCTGGTCGTAAGTATTATACGGAATAGGTGTTTCACGGCTGAAGAACTGCAGATAAGCAGAAGCCTCTGCACTCTGAGTATCAGTACACATTGCAGCACCATAAGAATAACCGTAACTGTCGAATGCAAATGTATTATGACTGAATCCGCCATAGTTCATACCGAACGGAATCTGAGAATATGAACTTCCAGAAAGGGTATCATTATCTGCTCCCCATGAAGATTCACTATTATCAGCATTATATCCCGGCATATTGAAGTACAAAATACTGTTTGCATAACTGAATCCAGGAATACCAGTCTTAGGATTAATCTTCATTGTTACATAGCTTGCACCACCGCTTACTGGCTCTGCCGCATTCTTGAACTGCCATACATCAAGATACAAATCATCTGTAAGAGTATTGTTGTTTACACCGTTAGGCTGTCTGTTGTAAGCATTTGCATAAGAATCGTCAGAAACACTTCCCTGATATGAACCAAGAGCATCATTCTCATTAATGTTATTCAAAGCCGGAATGCTGTTTACTGTTACCGAAACGGAACCTGACTTAGCACCTGTATCAGAACTTGTATTTTTTGTAAGAGCAATTGTGTTGTCTACGGAATTTCCACCTACAGTTCCAGAAGTCAATGCAGTTTCCGACATTCCAGAAATCGTTACCTTAGCCGTGTTTGTTCCAAGGTTATATCCGGCAAACTGAATTGTTTCACCTTCGTAAACTGGATAATGACCAAGAGCAGTTCGTGAGTAAACGCTCGGAGCCTGCTTATAGAATGAACTCAAGTGAGTTACAATCTCCGTTACATAAGGCACAACGTCCATCTTGTAGCAGTCTGTAAGGGCTCCACTTGCGGTCTGAGTGCTACCTGCGCTCGATGCATTTGAGTTCCAGTCAGTTGCAGAAATTGTGATTATCTGATTCTTTCCAACCGGATAGCCGCTTACGCTGAGAAGTTCTGTATTTATTACAGCTACATAGCTTACTGTATGTCCGTTCTGGCTGAGTTCCTTATCTGTTGCTGTAAATGAAACTACTCCTGTAGGCAAACTTGAAGCCTGAGTCCATGTTCCGTTTGAATATGTTGCAACAGTTTTTGAAGAACCGAATACGCTCATAGTAATTGATTTTACAAGAACGTTATCTGTAACAGTTCCTTCAATCTTAATCTTTCCGGAAACTTTTGGAAGTCCGCTTGTGTAACTTGAATCTGTTGGTAAATCTGTTCCTTCAAGTTCAATGTGTCCTGCAATTGCAGAATCAATGTAAACGCTGTTGTCTCCACTTCCCTTCCAGTAGAAAGGATTAATTACAGGAACAGGGGCATCAGTTTCTGACCCCATATTTGCAAATGGAATTACAAGTGTTGCCCACTGGCTTCCAAATGTGCTCTGAAGTCCATCAGTTTCATCCCAGAAGGTCAGCTTAACGCTGTTTGCGCCAGAAAGTCTGTTCTGAGCAATTATAACTCCACCAAAATCGTAATAAGTTGTTCCGTCGATATCAGTTCCGCCGTATGCAACCGGGTTTGTATTTCCATCTGCATCAGTGCTGTTTACTGTACCAAACATTCCGACTGAACCAATTTCATTTATTTTTGCAGAAAGTTCAGAGCGGGTAGACATTGCAGACAAAGCAACGCTGCTGTTCGGTGTAGTTGTTGAATCATTTACTACAAAGTTATATTTAAGGCTGCCGTTTCCACCAACGAATTCAGGAACAACACACAGTCCGTTTACAACCTTAAATTCACTTGAAGCAAGAGTTACTGCCGACTGTCCTATGCCGCTGCGGGTATTGTAAGCCGTGTAGTAGTTAAATTCACCGTAGCATGTGCCGGAAGCAGTTCTGTACTTGCTGCTTGTAGAAACTACAGGAGCTTCATCAGCATCAAAGTCGTACTTTCCGCTTGAGTTCAAGTCTGTACCAATAAATACCTTAGTCATGCGCGGGCGGTTATTGGCAACAATTGATTCAATCCTGCCGTAAGAAAGGTTTCCGGCGTTATCCATTGCAACAACCCGGATATAAGTTCTTCCGTCAGGAATATTTGTTGAATCAACGCTCGCAGTCCACTGATATGTTGTTCCAATCTGAGTGATTGTTTCGCACATCAAGTCTCCATCATCATTCATAAGAGTGTAATAGGCATCATCATTTGAGTCGTAAGCTGTATCAAAATATTCTGTAATCTGGTGATCTACAACCTGAGCGTAAATAAGTTCAGCCGTTGTAAATGTAGTAGAAGCCGCAGGTGTAAAGGTTACTGTTGTTCCAGTTACATCTGTAATTGTATGGTATGAACCACCAATCTTTACAAGACCGCCTTTACGAACATGAGTTGAATCAACACTTGAATGTGTAAGGCTGTACAGTGTTGTACGTGTTGCTCCAGTTACGTAGAAAGCTGCAAGGTTATCGCTATTTATATAAAGAGCATTTGCAGTTTTAGTTCCAGAAATTGCAGTTCCGCTTGCGCTATGCATTGGGTCATAAACTTTATTTCCAGTTTTATTCTGAAGATAGAAGGCAATGAACTGCAAACCTGAACCAGCTTCAATTACATTATCACCAAATGTAAAGTATCCGTCTGAGTTTTCGATTACAGAATTAGAAGACAAATCTGTTCCAACTGTTTTTGAAAGACTCTTAAGACGAAGAGCATCTGTTCCTGTTGTAGATTCAGAGCCGGAAGTTGTGTACAAACTTGGAGCGGTTGAATCGATATTAATCTTAACAGTCTGATTACCAGTTCCAACTCCGTTTGCCGAAGTAAGTTCTGAATAAATAACACCGGAAGAACCTGTTGAAAGAGGAATAAGAAGCTTGTATCCGTCTGTAGTTCCTGCCCCGGAAGCATCATGAACTGTATTAGCACTTGTACTTACTTCCGGTAAATCAATTACAACAGAAGTAGTTGAAGAAAGAGTTGTTGCAGCAATCGAACTGATTGTCGAATTACTCTTTACATAACCTGTAAGATACCATGTTCCGTTTGCAGCAACAGAATTATTGCTGATGTACATTCCGGAAATATATTCGCGCTCAACAATTGGATTAGTAGAACCAGGAGTTACACCAGAACCGTACTGAACAACTGCCATGTCGGTAAACCAAGGAGCAGTATTATCGATTACGATACAGTGACAATCCGTATAAGAACGAGTCATTCCGTCGCCGTCGATAGCACGAACGCGCGCAATAAGATATTTATTATGCTTAGTTCCTGTTCCAGGCGATACAGTTACAGTTCCAATAGTTGTTTCGGAACCTGCATAATTTTCAAGACTTCCAGTTATAATCGGGCACTTCCAGCTGTTTGTTCCACCAGCCAAAATGTACCAGTTATTTGAAGAAGCCGGACTTGAAGCAACAAGCATTCCTTCCGAATAATCTTCGATATAAGTATCTGGAGCTGCAGCAATCAAACTGTAATCGGCTTCTGTAATTGTACCGTCGCCGTTTACATCAATCTGTACACAAACCTTAGATACGCTGATATTATCACTTGCGCCACCATAAATTGTTACGGTTCCGCTTGTTACAGTTCCCTGTTCAGGAGCGTTGATCCATGCTTTTGGCTTACCGCCGTTAGGGTCAACATAAACATAACATTCTTTGTTTATAGCAGTATTTCCAACGCCGTCAGAAACCTTGAAATACAAAGGAACCTTATAAATTCCGATTCCAGCTTCAATTTCTGAAACAGCATATTTGCCGGCTGCAACATTTGCAGCACTTGCGTAGTAAAGCAAACTGTCAGGAGATTCTTCTGAACCGGAAGTAAATGCAAGTTCCCACGCTGCACTAGAAGCAAGAATAGCGGTCCATTCTCCGTGAGATTCATCATAAGTTCCGCCGGCAAGTGGAATAGCATATTCAAGGTTTTTAATTGTCGAATAATCATCAAGGACTGTACCCTTTACAGTAATCGCAGCCGCAACCGCGTCAGAAATTGTTGCTGTAGGGCTAACGATTGAAACCGAAGGAGCAGTGTAATCAAGGATAATATTTGTTCCGCCCTGTCCTTCCTGTGCAGACTGGTCGGCAAGAGTTGCCATTACGGTTACAGAACCTTCCATGCTTTCATAAGTTGCCTTAGTCAAAGTAATTGGAGCAAGAAGGTAAGTATATGTATTATTTGCAGAATCAACAGTAATCGCTGAACCAGAAAGCAATCCAACCTGAGCAGAAACATCTTCTGTTCCAATCTTGAGAGAAGGAAGTTTGTAACCGGTAGTTGCATCTGTTACCATATTCTGTTCAATTACTTCAAGCTTGATGTAGAGTTTATTTTCTGTTCCACCAAATACAACGCCGGCAGATTTCCAGTCATCAGAATCAGCTTCAAGTCCTGTATCTGAATTTGCAACATACATCGTAATCTTTGGAGCCTGAGTATCTACCTTGAATTCAAGTGCAGAACTATTATCTGTTGTAACGCCGTTCAATGTAATTTTTGGAACAGAAAGAACTGTATTTCCGGTTGCACCAACCTGTGTCCAGAATTTTCCAGCATTTTTATCGATTACATAGAACAACCAGCTATGAGTATCTTCATTTGCTTCACAAGACCAGGTTCCGCTTCCACTTACGGTTACAGAAGTCCAGCCGTTATTATTACTTGTCGTAGGAACAGAAGTTCCATCCCAGCCGTCAGATTCTCGAATCCACAGCTTAAGGCCGCTTACACCGTCATCATCGGAAACTGTACCGCTTACCTTCTTAAGAGGAATTACATCGTTCATTGCAGAAATTGTAGAAAGTTCAATAACCGGGCGGTCTGCATTCTGATCAACATCAAGTTTTACAGATTCAGAACTTGTATTTCCATAAGTATCTGTAATTACAACGCGCACATAGCGGTCTGCGGCAGTTGCAGTACCATTTAATTCAGTTGTATCAAGCCCATTCAAAGTCCATTCTGTATTAGAACTTTCAAAGGTTACACTTGTATATTCATTTCCTGCTGTTAAATCTGTCCATGAAGTTCCATTTGTTGACCACTGAACTTTTGTTGCAGCAGTATCGATTCCACTTTCATAGCCTGAAGCAGAAATAACTGCATTCTTTTCGATTCTTCCCGAAATGTTTATTGTTTTGTTTACAGTTGCTCCAGCAGCATGACTTGTGTAAGTTACTTTTGGAGCAGACTTATCGTAGTAAACAGTGATATTTTTTACGCCTTTGTTTCCGGCCCAATCTTCTACAACAACATTAAAGTTATTTACGCCTTCAGCAATTGCAGTTGAAGGAATGTACAATGTCTTTGCACCGCTAGTTCCAGTTCCAGAAGCTGCTGCAAGAGAAATGTTTGTACCGGCCGAAGAACCATCTGAATTTTCAGAAATTGAAAGTGCAGAACCGTTTGCCGTTACATAAACAGATTTTATTCCACTAACTTCAGCAGTTCCATTTGTGTCATCCGCAGTGTAAACAACTGCATACCAGCTTGTGCTGTCGCCGGCTTTTTTCTGATAAATATCAGAATCACTTGCAGAGAATTTAGCAGTTACTGCAGGCGCTCTTGTATCAATATTGAATGTTGCAATTGTTCCTGCATTTGTCGATCTTCCGGCTTCATCAGTTACTGTAACACTTACAGAGTGAGAACCGTCTTCAAGACCAGAAAAATCTGCTGTATAAGTGTAATAGATTTTTTTATCTTCACCGGATTTTGCAACAAGAGCACCACGGTTATCGATTGTACCGCCGGCACCAATTCCAGTATAAGAAATTTCTTTTATACCGCTTGAATACTTATTTCCGTCTGTTCCCCAGTCACCAACAAGAAGCTTAAGTGCCGGGCTGTTATTAGAACTCCAATCAGAAGATGTGCTACTTACTACAACAGGAACCTGGCTGTCAACAATTGTTGTGTAAGTGTCAGAAACCGCAGTATTACCAACAGAATCTTCTGCAATAAACTTAATAGAAGAATAATCACCGTCGCCCGGCATTGTCCATGTCCAGCCGGCTGCAGAAGTTGCCGCGTCTCCAGAAGGAGTAATACTTACTGTTACAATATAATTGTCCGCCTCTGTTCCGGCAGTTTTTGTTTCTGCAACTTTCTTAGTAGAATTATACTCAACATACTTTCTCTTATACTGAACTTTGAGCGAATCAAAATTCATATCCTGAACAGTACCAGTGAATGTAAGTGGTGCTTCTGAATAATCATTTACAACATCAGGAGTATTTACCACAAGCACAGGAGCTTCTGCGTCAACATTCAAATTAAATGAAATAGTATCAGATGAGTTTCCGGCCTTATCCGTCATGCTGAATTCAATTGTCTGAGTTCCGCTGTTCTGGAAAGAAAGGTTTGTGCTGAATCCGTGTTCTGTTGTTGGTATTACAGAAATTGGATTTGAAGTATCTCCGTTTACAATAACTTGAATTGTATCAAGGTTTGCTTCAACAAGACCAAAATTACTTAACGAAGTGTCTGTAGAAACTGTTCCCGAAAGTTTGATTGCAGTCGCGTTGAACCACAAGCTTGAACCGCCGGAAATAACTTCTGCAAGCGTTTTTGTATCAGAACTTCCTTCTATTTTGATATAAGATTTATTGAATACAGGTTTCTTTGTATCAATGTTATAAACAATCTTTACTTCACTAGAACGTCCGTAATGGTCGTAAGCAACATAAGTTCGTTTTTCACCGCCGGTAGAAGTATCACTCTGGTTTGAAAGTGTTTCTTCCCAGCTGTCTGCACCAAGAGAAACTGTATCAGCTTCTTTGTATACAACCTTTTCAATTCCACTTGGATCTGAAGCAGTTCCCTGAACGATAAAGTTCTTTGGAAGCCAGATTCCAGAAGAATAAGTGTCGGCTGTAACAGAGGAATCACTACCTTTTATAATTCCGGTTACAGTAATTTCAGGAAGATCATCGTCAAAGGCAAAAGCCATTCCGTAAGGGTTTACATCAGAATTTACAGTTCCGGTTGTGCAGTGAGATGCAACTTCATTACCGTTTTCCAGTTTTGTAGAAGTATCTTCAACAACGATGTAAAGAGTATGATTTCCAGCACCAACAGCGTAAGGAGCTTTTGCAAGATCTTCTGTCAATGAATAAACTGTAGAACCGTTCAAGGTTGAAGAAGTTATTTCTTTTTTAAGCTTTGTGTCATCAGTTCCATCTATATAAATCTTGATATTAGAAATTCCATCATCATCGGAAATTGTTCCGAACAGGGTATTATTTCCCATACCAAACAGGTTCTTTCCAACTTCAATTGCAGCGGAATTAGTCAAAGTCTGTGTAACGCCGGAAAGTTTGATTTTCGGAATATCAGTTGACTGGTCGATATAGAATGCAGTATTTGTTCCGCTTCCTATGTTACCGGCCTTATCTGTTGCTTCAATCTTGATTACAAGATTTTCGTTATCATCAAGTTCTCTTGTATCAAATTTTGCAGTAATCGTAGAAGAAGGTTCAGAAACATCGATTTCAACCTTCTTTTCGTCTGAGGTTCCAGTTTTTGTGCTTGCAATAACTTTTACAGAATCAAGATTTGTTTCCTTTATTCGAGCAACAACCGTTACAATTCCGTTTACACATTTTTTTGAAACAGAACTAACAACTTTTTCTTCTGCAAGTGGTGTTACCGAAGAAATATCAACTGTCGGAGCAAGTTTATCAAACTGAGTTGTAAAGTTTGCTTTTCCAACAAGTCCACCTCGGTCTGTTGCAGAAACCACGATTGTATAGCTGTAAAGGCGTCCATCAAGTGTATCAATATCACGCGCATCGACATCGTCAGTATAAGCGCTGTCTTTTGTCCAGACACCATCGCGAAGGTTGAAAGCAAATTCTTCTTTCATTCCGTCGTAAGTTTTATTAAGCTGAGAAGCAGGTGGTGTAATTTTTCCTACTGTTGAACCATTGGTCAAATCTTTTACGGTTACTTCATAAATAATCTGATTAATCTGCGAATCAGAAGTTTCTACAGTACCGTAAACCTTCAGGAAATCAAGAGTGTTATAGTCTTTTGCCATAACAGCTTCTACAGTTTTTGCAGTATCTTTTGAATCGCCGTCAGCAGCCTCAATCAGAACACTAGGAGCGGTTCCACTTGAAACACCAACAAATCCAAATTTTGAATTATTATTGGCAATAAATTCAACATCATCGATATCTTTACCGCTGGCAGCAAGAAGATAGTATTCACCGGAAGTAATATTATCAGGAAGTGTAAGAGATTCTGTCCATGAGCTGACCGAAGAACAATCTGTGGCATCCGGATATTTTACTGTACCGTCATAAAGTGTCTGCACCAGAGTAGGATTAGCTTCTGCATATGCTTCAACATCGGCGTAAACAGCATTATAAATATCACTTGTAATAGGGTTTGCATCAGGATCTGTAGAAGTAAATGGACCTACAAGATAAACCTTTACATCGCGAGGCTTAAAGTTTGTTTCATTTAAGCCGCATTCACCCTTAACTGTGATTGCACCGTTTTTAGAAGCCTTGTTTTTGTAAGCAGTTGTGTCGTATGAATAGCCAAGGAATGTATAAGTTGGGTTAGCATCCTTGTTCAATGAGAAAGAAAGTTTTTTCTGAGTTGTATCAGTTTTTGTTGCATTAAGGATTTTAAGAGCCTTTTCTGCATTTTCAGAGCTTCCAGAATAAGTTCCGTTTATAATGCTCATAAAGTCGCCGATTTCAAACTGCGGCTGCGCATTTTTACTCAAAAGATCGGAACTTGTTGCTACCCCATCTATTGTTACAGTTGCGTCAGAACCATAGATACTGTCATTTATCCACAAAGAGGTTGTAGAGTTTCCGCTTCCTTCTGAAGAACCGTCGTAAATGCTTGCAGAGTCTGTAAGTTTGATAGAACAATAGAAATTCTGATCACCGGAACCAACAGTGTAAACTTTATCATAATTTGAAGCCAAAGTTGTATTCGAAGAACCATAACTGGCAAAAGTAACGCTTGTTCCTCCGGCTGTATTTACATTAGTTTCTTTCCAAGAATCGACTACAGCACCTGTCGCAGCATCATAAACTGTAACAAGCATTTCCTTTACATTATGAGCTTCTGCAATAGAACCGTTTACTTTAAAAATTGAACCATATTTTGAAGGATTATCAGCAGAAAAAGTTCCAGGACTTTTAATTACAAAAACAGGAGCAGTATTATCAATTTCAAATGAACGCGAAGCGGTACCACTGGTTTTTCCGGAAGTATCGGTTGCAACAACATCTACAGTATATTTTCCGTCCGGATAAGGAAAATTTCCATTTTCGTCGGGAGAGTTTAAATTGACCGACCAGGAAAGATCAAAAAGCCCGGTAGTAGCATATTTTGAATCAACGGTTTTACCGGTATCATCGTTTCGAACTGTAACTTGTACAGCTAAAATGCCTTTATCATCCGCCCAGGAACCTTTTAACAAAAAGCCATTTCGAATCACAACAGAGGCCGGCGGATAAGCGATTGAAACAGTCGGAGCAATTACATCGACTGATTCACCAAGTCCAACATCGCAAGAAAAAAACAATGTAGACAACAATCCCAAGATTAAAAGAACATTAAAAACTTTTTTCATATGAATCCTCATACATTTTTTAAATAATGATTCTATATTATTTTACTACAGTATTCTGTGAAGTCAATTTTTTTAAAGACTCCCAGTTCTTTATCGGTTATTGAGAATTATTTATTGAGAAAAAACACCGAATATCGAGTTTTTATAGTTTTGTAATTTAAATTGGCTTCCGATCGTAAATCGATGTTGAGAAACCGTGAGCCAGCTCACTACACGCTGTTTGTCTAGTAAATAGAACCAGGGCGAACGGATTCGGCGTTGCGGGCGGCACACCAGGTTCCCTTGGCCAGTGCGGTTTCAAAATCCATGTAATTTACGTATTCGTACAAAAATCCGGCACTGAAAGAATCTCCGCAGGCAGTTGTATTTACCGGTTCAACTTTTTCGGCCGGGAATTCATAAATATCGCCGTTATTTGCCGCCAGAGTAGAATTTTTTCCGCGGGTTACGATTATTATGTTTTTTAATTCCTGACTTTTTGCAGCAACAACAACTTTTAAATGGGCTCCATCAATGGCTTCCGAAACTCCGAAGGTTGAACAAAATTCTTTTTCGTTGATTTTGATAATCTGAGGCGTACAAACCCTCAAAGTTCTTCGTAAATCTTCTCCGCAATAATCGGCAAGAACGATTTTATTCGAATCAATTGCAATACGGGCAATACAAGCAAAAAGTCCAACAGAAAAACATTTCGGGCGGCTTCCTGCAATCAGAACGCCATCAACCTTTTGAATTTCTTCCCTTACCAGCGAAAGAAATTTTTCTTCATAAATTTCAAAATCTACCTGCAAAAGAGGCTCATCAACTACGATTTCTGTGGTGGTTTTATAAGAGCGATCAAGCAATGTCCAGCACTCACGAATTTTCCCAGGAGTTTCAACACCAAGCACATTAATTCCATCCTGAATAGCAAGCTGTACAAAATAGTGACTATTTTCCTTTCCCATAGGGCAAACTGCCGTAACACAATCCGGTTCAAGCTGAGCTAAAACACGAGCAGCATTTACAGCCTTTCCTGCAACATCGATACGATAATCATTGGAACGATTTACATTTTCAAGCTGCAGCCGGGTAAAATTAACAGTCCGCTGAATAGTAGCACTTAAACAAACACACAAGAATTTTGCCATAGGGTAATATTAGCGATAATTTTTATTTATTACAAACCAAGAATCAACCTTATCCCGTCTTCTATTTCCGCCATATCGAATTGAGAAATTCTGCCAACTCTTTCTACCAGACGATTTTTGTCTATAGCGCCTATTTGAGAAACAACAGCCACAGAATCCTTAGAAAGCAAACTAGAAGACTTCTCTACATATACATTCGCTGGTGCATCAGCGAGCATAAGATTTGTTGTAAGAGGAACAACAATTACTGTTCTAAGTTCTTTAATATTAAATTCATTTATTTGAACAATAACTACAGGGCGACGAAATCCAGTTTCACTACCAAAAGGAACTCCGTAATCAGCCCAATAAATCTCACCACGAGTCATTTTTAGTCAGTTCCCTCCAGGAATCAAGTGTAGCATCACAGTGAGAAGTATGTTCTTCATCAGGTATTTTTGAATATATTGCAGCAAGTTTTTCCGATATGTCTTCTGATTTTCTCGACTTAGCTTTTGCCTCATGTAAAAGGAACTGAACAAAATGCTCCAGCTGCTCATAATATTCTTCAGGCAAAGTCTTAATCTGCTTTTCCAAAACTTCGTATGGCATTTTGAACCTCCTTACCTTTTAGAGTATACCACATTTTGTAGAAGAAGACATAAAAAAAGGATTTACAATTAAAAAATTGCAAATCCTCTTCTACATGGGCCATACGTCGCATTCGCTCCGTTTGGCCTATAGGAAGTTATTTACGTATAGTTTCTCACTTCGTTACGAAACTATTGGGCCATCTTGGACTTGCCTTCCATTCGCAAACTTCCTGTTTGCTCATTTCAGGCCGCCTCCGTTCACTGCCGCGTGCATCCATGCACGCTTTTCGCCTACGGCGCGTTCACTCCGTTTCAAGTCCCGCAAATCTAGTTGCAAATAAAAAAAGGATTTACAACTAAAAAAATTGTAAATCCTCTTCTATATGGGCCATCTTGGACTTGAACCAAGGACCAAGGGATTATGAGTCCCCTGCTCTAACCACTGAGCTAATGGCCCGAATGTTTTTTCATTCTAACAAATTTTTACACCCGCCGCAATATGGGAAAATAATTTTTTAGAACCGGCCTATTATCTTGTTGTTACGCTCTTTGCAAGATTTCTAGGCTGGTCTACGTTGCAGCCAAGTTCTTTTGCCATGTAGAAAGCAAAAAGCTGACACAAAACCAGCATTGGAAGGGCGTAAAAATCCTTATTTTCAACTTTTGGAACGGCAATAAAATCGTCAACAATCGCTTCAAGTTCCTTATCACCTTCAGTTCCGATAGCAATTACCGGTCCCTTTCTGGCCTGAATTTCCTTAATATTTGAAACAACCATTTCCCGGGTGTAATCATCCGGAACAAGGAATACACTTGGAGTCTCTTCATTTACAAGGGCAATCGGGCCGTGCTTGATTTCTCCGCTGGCAAAAGCTTCTGCATGAATGTAAGAGATTTCCTTAAGCTTAAGGGCGCCTTCCATGGCAATAGGATACATAAGGCCGCGGCCAAGGAACAAAAAATCCTTTGCTTTTGAATATTTTTTTGCAAGGGCTTCCATTTTTTTGCTATTCTTCAAGGCTTCCTTTACAATACGAGGCTGCTCTAAAATACTCTGAATGAATTTTGCACCGTCTTCCTTGCTCATTCCCCGCTGTCGGGCAAATTTAAGGGCAAGAAGATAGTAAATCATAACGGTATTTGAAAAAGCCTTTGTTGAAGCAACGGCAATTTCAACTCCCGCATGCATAAAGGCACCGCCATCTGATTCCCGGGCGATTGTAGAACTTGGCACATTGCAGATACCGAATACCTTTCCGCCTTTTTCGTGAACTTCCATCATTGCATCCCGGGTATCGGCTGTTTCGCCGGACTGGCTTACCGCAATGTAAACGTCGTCCTTTCCGACGATTGGATTTTTAAAGGCAAATTCGCTTGAAATTTCTGCATAAAAAGGAATGCGGGCGTATTTTTCAATAAGACCACCGCCGAACAAACTTGAATAGTACGAAGAACCTGCACAGATTGCAGTAATTTTATTAGTGCGGAGGAAAATTTCATCTTCATATCCGGAAAGCTTTGCAGTTGCCTTTTCCATGTCAAAGCGGCCGGCAAAAGCCCGTTCAATACTTTCCGGCTGTTCATTTATTTCCTTTTCCATGTAAGTGTCAAAACCGCACTTTTCAGTTTCCTGGGCACTTATGGTAATTTCTTCAATGCGCTTTGCATAATCGTTATTCTGAATAAGCGGAAATTTAAGTCCCTTTGTTGTAACTTCTACAATGTCTCCGTCTTCAAGATAAATTACCTGTTTTGTGTTTCCAACAATTGCATTTACATCTGAAGCAATGTAGTAAGTTCCGTCAGCAATACCGATTACCAAAGGACTTCCCCGTTTTGCAACAACAACCTTATTCGGTTCATCCACACAGGTAATTTCAAGAGCCCATGTTCCGATTACGTCATTCAGGGCTTTCTGAACGGCTGTAAGCAAATCGCCTTCGTAATATTTTTCAACAAGATTCGGGATAACTTCAGAGTCAGTTTCAGAAGTAAACTTTACCCCTTCTTTCTGAAGCTGACTTCTGAGGTTTGAAAAGTTTTCAATAATTCCGTTATGAACTACCGCAATTTTTTTATTCTGAGAATAGAAAGGATGAGCATTCTGGTCAGTAACAAGACCGTGAGTCGCCCAGCGTGTGTGTCCGATACCCCAGGTTCCGCTAAGTTCCTTAGGAAGAACACCTATCAGCTGCTGAAGTTTTCCGGCCTTTTTGTAAAGATAAAATTTCGGTTCGCCGTTTTCAATTTTTCCAACAACAATTCCCGAAGAATCGTATCCGCGATATTCAAGTTTCTTAAGTCCATTTATCAGATAAGGAACAGAATTAGAAGTTCCTACGTAACCTACGATTCCACACATAGAACATTTTCTCCAATCTATATTTTCTGAAAGTATAAAGATTTTCCCAATAAAGAGCAAATGACAGTTTATTTTTTACATCGCAATTTTTTTGCTTTATAAAAAAAGCCATTTATGCTAGAATGTGACTGAGTTTATTTAACAATGTAGGGTTCCAAAGTTTTTGGACAGCGGGAAATGCGGATGGCAGAAAGTAAAGTTTCAGTAGACACTGCAAAAATCAAAAGGGCGATTGCTTCAGGGCTTCCTCTAACAATCATCACATACACCCTGCCTCACGACATGGAATTGTACATGGGCGAAATTCTTGCCGCCTTCCTGAAAGAACTTGGTCAAGAACATATGGTACAGTATCTTACTTACTGCCAGCAGGAACTCATTACCAACGCAAAAAAAGCAAATACAAAGCGAATTTACTTCAGGGAAAAAAATCTGGACATTTCTAATCTTGAACAATACGAAGAAGGAATGAAGGATTTTAAACGAAACACCCTCAACAATATTGCTTACTATCTTGAAAAACAAAAACGGGCCGGACTTTATGTAAAACTTGTTCTTCAATTCCGAAACAACAAAATCAAGATGGAAGTTCACAATAATTCTCCGCTAACAGTATTTGAATACAAAAGAATTCACGACAAACTCAGCCGCGTTCAGCAATACACTTCAGTCGATGATGCATTAAATCAGATTCTCGATGATACAGAAGGAGCTGGACTTGGCTTAATCATCATGATTCTTATGCTGGAAAAAATCGGAATGACCGAAGAAAACTTCCAGATTATCAGCGAAAACGGAGAAACCATAAACAGAATAATTCTGCCGGTAAGCACAAAAACTTCTACCGACCTGGATATTATTTCCCACGAATTTAAAAAATCCATCGACGACTTGCCGCAATTCCCGGAAAATATTGCCCGATTGAATAAACTCTTAAACGATCCGGAAACAAAAATGTCTGAAATCGCAAGACAAATCAGTAATGATATTGGTCTAACAGGGGAACTTTTAAAACAGGTAAACTCAGCAGCCTTCGCACTTTCTAAGCCTTGCAAAAACATTTCCGATGCCGTAAAAATGGTCGGAATCCGAGGGATTAAAAACATGTTGTTTACAGTCGGTTCACTTAAGGCATTTGCAGAAATCGGCGGAAACAACGAAAAACTCTGGAAGCATGCCTATCAGACAGCTTTCTACTCATATAATCTTGCAAGAAATTTTTCCAGCGACGATAAAAACATTATCGAAGATTCCTACATCTGCGGTCTTCTTCACGACATGGGAAAAATCGTATACGAATCAGCTCACCCGGAATTCCTTCAAAATGTAAAAAAGGCATGCTGTGCAAAAGGCATCGATGCGGAAATTTTTGAAAAGATTCTTTCGGGCGTAAACCACGGCGAAATCGGCGCAAGAATCGCAGAAAAATGGAACTTTCCGGAATCAATTACAGCCGTAATCCGCTATCATCACGCCCCGGAAAACTGCCCTGCAGAATACAAAAAACTTACAACAACCGTTCACATTGCAGATTTAATGACTCATTACCAGAGCGGCGAAATCGAATTCTATCAGATTGAACAAAAAATCCTTAATTCTCTAAACATCAGAACAGAAGAACAATTTAAGAAAATCGGCGAAAAACTGGAAGCCGCATTTAAACTTCAGATTGAATAGCCGAAAGCGCTTCACACCATTTTTGCATCAAAATTCCAAACGCAACACCAACATTCAGACTCGCCTTTAGACCAATCATCGGAATTGTAACAGTTCCATAAGTTGCACGTCGCAATGCATTCGGGCTAACACCAAGCTCCTCTGAACCAATAATGCAAATTCCTTTTTCGGGGAATTTAAACTCATCAATCGGAGTACCGCCAGTTTCCAGCGCAAAAACAGGAATATCTTCCGGAAGCTGATCAACAGCAAGTCGCTCCCAGCCCATTGTTTCTATACATCCCATTCCGCTTCGAACCGCTCGAGGCTGTTCAGGATCTACACATCCCGGAGAAATATAAACTTTTTCTACACCCATTCCTTCTGCAGTTCTAAAAATTGAACCAAGATTAAAAGGCGAACGAATATCTTCCGCATAAACTGCTGTACCCGGATAAAATTTTCTTTCGCGGACAGTCCCATCTTCAAGCAAAGGATTTTCATGAGGTGCAATAACCAGATCCCATTCAGCCGGAAAAGTTCCGATTATTTCGAGCAGATGATTTCTTGCACAATTACAAACCCGCCGTTCATCAAAAACAGGTGAATTGATAAGTTCAAAAAGTTCGTCATACGCTGCTTTAGGAAGTTTTGGATCTTCAAGTACGATTTCTGCAATTTTTTTTGTATAAGCTGCGCGGCTCATAGCTTTAAAATTATATTCCATTCCCTTTTCAGGAATTCCTGCTATATCCCTTTCCAAGGCACCAAAGGTAAGTGCAAGTTTTCTGCGTTTCTGTCCACCAGAAAGCTGATACAATTTCTGCGGTTCAATCATAAAAGCATATTAAAACAAAAAGGACGGAAAATCCATTCCGTCCTTTATATTTGATGCAAATAAATTGTGTAATTTGGCTGATTAAAGACCAAAGCTTTCCATAATCTTGTCAGCAGCAGAAGCGATTACTGCATTATTCAAGTAGTTTGGATCCTGCAATTTTGCCTTTACTTCGGCTATACGGTCAGCGCGAACATCAGGAGTTTCAGCAGCTACTTGATTCATGTAGAATTCATCAGCCTTTGCGATAGCTTCCTTTGAAATAGAAACAGAATCTTCACCAAAGGTAGACTTTGCTGCGTTGCTTGTGCGTTTTGTGTTCTGCACATTGTTGAGAGCATTTACTCTTTCAACATTAACATTATTTATCATCATTTTCGTCCTGCCCCTCTACACATTAATTATCGGTAGAATCATCAGAAAGTTGAACATTTTTTGTACCAGAAATGAAAACTGCAAACTCCCCTTTTATTGAAGTTCTTTCCGCAAAATCATCTCTGACTTCAGAAGCCGAACCTTCGATAATCTCTTCATGCAGTTTGGTCAATTCCCTTCCAACCACCACGCGGCGGTTACAATCAATATCGGCAATATCCGTCAGTAACTTAACAATTCTAAACGGACTTTCATACAAAACTATTGCATCTCCCGTTGCAAGAAGCTCCCGCAGTCGGGAACGTCTTCTCCCCGGCTTCGGCGAAAGAAATCCTTCGAATATCAAAGTTTTTCCGCCAGCCCCTGCAACACTAACAAGTGAAGCAAATGCGCTTGGACCAGGAATAGGAACAACAGTGTGCCCCGCCTTACGAACAAGTCCTGCAAGCACAGCACCAGGATCACTAATTCCCGGAGTACCAGCATCACTTGCGTATGCAATGTTTTTTCCTTCATCCATAAGAGCAATGATTTTTTCCGCCGCAGATTCTTCATTCTGGGAACGGCATGAAATCAAAGGCTTACGAATTTCAAGATGTGTCAAAAGCTGAAGGGTATGGCGTGTATCCTCCGCAGCAATCATATCAACATTCTTAAATGTCTCAACAGCGCGGTATGTAATATCACCAAGATTCCCTATAGGAGTTCCAACAACATATAAAATCGACACGGGAATATTATACTTTCCTTTTTGTGTATTTTCAATGCAAACAAATAAAAACTTCAAAAAACTCTTAGGAAAATCAATTTTTTTATTTGTTTTTTGAAAACTGTGATATAATTTAATTTGTGGATGTGATTATCGAAACAATTATCACTGGAGTTTGAATGAGCAACAATCTTGTTGAAGAAATCATAAAAGGCAGAAAAACATTTTTCATCGCCCCAGACAAAACTCTTTTTCCTCAGACTTATTTGGAAGAGTACCTTACACAGGGCTATGAGTGTTACTTTATTGACACCGACATTTTCCTTCCAATCGAAGTAAAAATAGACATTATTCTTTCAGTTTTTAAAGATTCTATCCTCTTTTTTAATATTGACGCATCAATTCAAGGAACTTCCTGGCCTCACCTTATTAAAGGAATGCAGGAAAAATATCCGTCTGCACTTTTTGGTGTTCTTTACGCAAAACGTCAGTCACTTTCAGAACGACAGGCTCTTGAACGTCAATACCTGTACGCAATTGGGATTCAGTGTGGCTGTATTCAGCTTGAATACCAGAAAAAAAACAACTTCCAGCTTATAGAACAGGTTCTTTATGCAAACCAGGCAATGGGACGCCGAAAAAACGTTCGCGCAGTATGTTCAAACAACTGTTCGTTCCAGTTCAGCAGTGAACAAAACGGTGTTATTCACAGCCGCATAACAGATATCAGTATTTCGCATTTTTCAGTTGTTCTTCCAGAAGGACAGCTTCAGCTTGCAGACTACGAAAAAGTTCCTGACATTGCATTTACAATTCATGGTCTAAGATTCCGCTCAGACGCAGTTCTTTACATGACCCGAGCAGTTGAATCAGGAACTCTCTTTGTATTTGCTTTCCAGACAAAAGCCGGACAAAGCGGTTTGGATACTGTAAACAGACAGCTTTTAATACCAAAAATCTACGAAATTATGGTCGAAAACTGTACGGACCTTTTGAATAAACTCTTTACATCTGCTACCAGAAAAAGAGATTCAGGTCCTTCATCAGATACAGTTACGGATGTACAGGCAATCGATTAAAATCAACAAACATTTAAAGTATGAGAACTTTTGTTGAATACTACGACGATTTTTTTCCTATCTCAGATGAACAGATGAAGTTTTTTTCAGAGAGCGCAAAAGATTATTTTGCGCCCGTAAAATTTCTGAATATCGGTTCAAACACGGGAAGTCTTGCCATTTTACTTGCAAAACAGGGCTTCGACGTCACCGGAACAGAAATGTGGCAGGAATTATTAGATTCTGCTTCCCTTAAACGACGAACACAGCTTCTTTCAATAAGATTTTTTAAGCTTTCCAGCTCAGAAATAACCAGGTACCTTGGAAAAGACTTTTACAACATCGTATTCAATCTGGATGGACGGATTCCACTTTTGGGAAGCAGAGATAAGGTAAAAAACTTTTTCAATGATGCAAAAACTCTGCTCACAAAAAATGGAAAGCTTATACTAGCTATATGCAATTTTGACTACTTAAAAAATTCTAATAAAAATACAATAACAAAAGAATCTTCCCGAGCAGTCTTTAAATGTGACTTTGATTTTTCCAAAAAAGATACCGCTTTGCTCACACAAAAAGTTATTCATGACGGAGACAAGGAATTTACAGTACTTGAAAAAATACCTGTTTATCCAATTTCAAAAGAGGAACTAATCACTTTCAGCAAAGCAGCAGGATTTTCAAAAGTAAACTTTTACAGCGATTACACAAAAAATCCCGCAACTGAAAGCACAGAAATTTTACTCTGCGAATTTTCTTAATTTCCAGCAGATTAAACTATTCAATCTTCCACTTGTTATTTTCGCGGACAAAACGTTTTGCATTTACTTCAAGGATGCGACCGTCTTCTCCGTACATTTTTACCATCGAAGTGATTGGATTTACTTCAGTAATCTTAAAGTTTGTTCCGTCGTAGAAAATATGGATTCCTTCATTAGGGAGCTTTCGTCTGGCTTCGTTGTACCAGTCAAATTCATAAGACAAGCAGCACAAAAGACGTCCGCACTGACCGCTGATTTTTAATGAATTGAGCGAAAGATTCTGATCCTTTGCCATCTTAATGGAAACCGGACGAAGTTTATCGCTTACACAGTGACAGCAGAATGGTCGGCCGCAAACACCAAGCCCACCAACAATTCTAGATTCATCGCGAACACCAATCTGTCGCAGTTCAATGCGCATTTTAAACACGCTTACCAAGTCTTTTACAAGTTCACGGAAGTCAACACGATTTTCTGAACTAAAGAAGAACAAAGCTTTTGGCTCATCAACAAGGAAATGAACTGTTATAAGCTTCATATCAAGCTTGTGAAGGGCAACTTTTTCTTTAAAAACTCCAAAAGCTTCTTTTTCCTTCTGTTTATAATCTGCAGATTTTTCTAAATCTTCTTTTGTTGCCTTTCGTTCAATAACAACTACATCCCCGTTTTTAACACCCATCGGCTTTTTAGAAAGACCGGAAACACGAGCCATATCCTTTCCGTAGCGGGTTGGAATAATTACATACTCACCAACACGGACATCAATTTTTTTATCATTGCGCGCATAAATATTTTCAAAAGAATATTCAAGTCTAAGACAGTAAAGAGGCGTGTCAAAAACCAAATCCTCTTCGCGCTCTGTAGTTTCTGAATCTTCAAGAGCAGAAAGATTTATATTCTCATCATCTATATCATTTTCAAAAATATCACTCATAAGCACCTTAAATTATAGCTTAAACCGCTAAAAAATCCACCAAAAGCCCCTTTATTTCATCCACTTTGCTCATAAACTGAATCTTATCTGCATGTTTTTGCATAAGCATAAGAGCAAGCTTATCCAGTTCCTGATCAATCACATGAATTTGAACATAAGGATCTTTTTTTCGTCTTTCTTCAAAAAAAACAGTTTTTATATGTCTCTCTCCAAACCGTTTCTTTGTTTTTATTTCGTAATTATTTTTTTGAACATACTTAATAAACTGACTTACAGATTTTCTGAATTCTGCAAAATTTTCAGAACTCATATTTTCTTCCAGTTTTTCCGCAGCGATATCAACTGCATCTTTTAAGTAATTTACCGCTTCTTCTATAGAAAACCCTGCAATCTCTACCGGGAGCCCCGCACTTGCAAGACTTTCCATTTCCTGGGATTTTTCAACCATTGATGAAAAAGCAGATTTTTTAGTTTTAGAAACCTTTGATTTATCCTGATTCTTTTGAGCTTCTCTAGATGCCGTGGCTGCAGCAGAAAAATATAATGAAGAATTCAACGAATCTACGGAATTCATATTATTGCAGCCTTATCACGAATCACTTTTGCCTGAAGGAATTTTGCAGTTTCTTCTTCAAACTTAGATTCATCTTCTATCGAAATACAATGACCATGAAAAACCACTTTATCTTCCATCTGCACCTTGCGCGTAATTATATTTCCAATCACAGCTGAAGAAGAAAGCAGCTTTACACCCTCTTTTGCTTTTACATCACCTAAAACAATTCCACCAATAACAGCGGATTTTGCTGTAAGATTTCCGCGGATTCTTGCCCGCTCACTTATAATTACAGCACCATCAGTTTCCAAATCACCGTCAATATCACCGTCAATACGAATAAAACCGTTTACCTTCAGATTTCCCTGGATAAACGAACCGTTTCCGACTAATGTATTGATTGAAATATCATCTGATCTAAATGCCATGCTATTCTACTTACTTTATCTTGAAAGTTTTACGTTAATGTATTTTCCCGGATCTACTACATCCGAACCAATATGAACCTCGTAATGCAAGTGCGGTGCTGTTGTAACACCAGTATTACCGATATAACCGATAACCTGTCCCTGGTTTACAAATTCACCCTTTTTTGCTCTTGTAGCACTCATATGTGCATAACGAGTATACATACCGTGTTTATGACGAATAATTATGTAGTTACCAAAACTTGAATCGTAACCAACTGTTACAACCTGACCATTTGCAGTAGCCATAATAGGATCTCCGCTTCGCCAGGTAGAAAAGTCGATTCCCTTGTGAATGTACCACTGACCAGTAATAGCGTGAATCGTAGGACCAAACTGCTGTGAAATATGCACATTTGGATGAGTTACAGGCCAAATATTAGGAATTTCGCGGAAAAGTGAACTCTGATTATCAAGCATTTTTCCAATCTGTTCAATCGGCTGAACCGCATCTTCCAGGTAAGCGGTAAGCGAACGAATATCCGAAGATTCACGCACAGAACCATTTACTGAATCACGGGAAGTAAACAAAGAAGACAAATCCCCGTTATTAATAGACGACTGATTTACATTGCTGTTTTTATCCAATCCAAGAAGAGCAAGACTCTGCGAAAGCGAAGCCTGGAATCGTTTTGCTGCCTGCAGAAGGTTTGTATTTTCATCGCGCAACTCATCAAGACTTGCCAAAGTTTCGCGATTTTTATTCATAAGACTTGAAATCTCGATACTGGAAAGAACTGCATGTCTGTTAAAATAGAAGAATGAAGCTACAATCCCAACAAGAAGAATTAATCCTGAACACAACGCAAATACGTTGGTCTGAAAATTTATCACCTTGCTCTGAGAGTGAGGAACAATCATTATAGTCAATTTACTGTCAAAAACTTTAAAAACTCTAAAAAAGAAAACGCCGATAGCCTTAAAAAAAGTAACAAATCCGCTATGAACATTTGTTGCAATTTTCTTTTCAATTTTTTTGTATTTTTGCGATTTTGCCAATTTTCACTTCCCTATAAAATAATACTATGGTTATGCAAAAAACTATTTTATAGTATACCATAGCGAATAAAAACATGTCAAACAATGCAAGTAAAAGCAAATGTTGACAACTCGAAAATCCTATATTATCTTTATCGTTAGAAGCGATAAAAAAACACATCGTTTCTTTCAAGACAATTAGCAACACAAAAAGTTCTCTAGTCTGTCTTAACACTATCTATTTTGGAAGAAAGCCATGCAGTTTTTTGATACTCACGCTCACATCGGGCTTATATACGATGATCCTATTGAACAATTACGCGTTATTCAACAGGCTAAACAGGCCGGAGTAACACGTATAATCAGTATAAATAACAGTCTTCATGACTTTGAAAGAGTTTATCCAAACCTCAAATCCGTACCGGGAATTTATCATGCAGTTGGAGTAGGACCTTCTGAAGTAACAAATCCTGGAAGTGACTACATTGCAAAGATTGAAAAATATCTTGAAAACCCAAATGTTGTTGCTGTTGGCGAAACAGGCTTGGATTATTTTAAGCAGTTTGGCGACAAGCGAAGCCAGATTGAACTTTTTATCACTCAGCTTGAAATTGCACAGAAACACAACCTTCCTGTAATCATTCACAACCGCGATGCAGGGAAGGATATCTACGACGTTCTTTCTGAACGCATTCCTGATTCCGGTGCAATTTTTCACTGCTACTCAGAAGATGCAGAATACGCAAAAAAATGTCTCGACATGAATGTATATTTTTCTTTTGCAGGAAATCTTACATATCGAAACGCACGCAATCTGCACGAAACAATTATGAATATTCCGCTTGACCGCGTTCTTATTGAAACAGAAAGTCCATTTATGGTTCCTGCTGAATTCCGCGGAAAACGAACTATGCCGGCATATCTTACTTCTACTGCAAAATTCCTTGCCGAAATGCTGGATATGGATTTAGAAAAGCTTGCTGAACAGCTCTGGAAAAACAGCTGCAAAGTATTTAAGCTTCCGGAATAATATGCTGTATCACCCGGTAAAAATCGGAAAAACTGAACTTAACGGAAATCTCTTTTTAGCGCCTGTCGCAGGTTACAGCGACCGCTCATTCCGCTCAATCTGCGTTGAACAGGGAGCTTCATTCACTTATACAGAAATGGTAAGTGCAGAAGCTCTTGTACGAGGAAACTGGAAAACAGAAGAGCTTATGGCTCGGGCCCCAAACGAAAAAGCGTATTCCGTTCAGATTTTTGGTGGCGAGGAAAGCATAATGGCAGAAGCCGCAAAAATCGTTCTTGAAAAGACAAACTGTGAAGTAATCGATATTAACTGCGGCTGTCCAGTTCCAAAAATCATAAAAACCGGAGCAGGTTCAGCACTTACACGGGACCCGGAACGACTGGGAAAAATAGTTGCCGCCGTAAAAAACGCCGCTGAAGGCCGTTGCGCTGTAACTGTAAAAATTCGTTCCGGCTGGGACGCAGTAACAATAACCTGGAAAGAAGCCGCTCTTGCAGCGCTTGAAAACGGCGCCGATGCAATCACAATGCACCCAAGAACACGAACACAGGGCTACGAAGGTTTTTCCGACTGGACAAAGCTCCGGGATTTAGTTCAGCTTGCAGAAGGAAAGGTTCCTGTATTCGGAAGCGGCGACCTTTTTAAACCGGAAGACGCAAAACGAATGCTGGAAGAAACTGGCTGTGACGGCGTTATGTTTGCTCGCGGCGCAATGGGAAACCCTTTTATCTTCAAAAAAACCATACAGCTTTTGCAGAACGGCACTTACGAAGATATTCCCGCTTCTGTTCGCCTGAACACAGCTTTTAAGGAACTTGAGCTTTTAATTGCCGACACAAACGAAAAACACGCCTGTATGGAAATGCGAAAAAGATTCTGCGCCTATTCAAAAGGAATTGAAGGTGGAGCCGAGCTTCGTGCAAAAACAATTCATGCAAATACTCTTGCAGATTACCATGAAATATTTGACGCATACTTATAAAACTATTAAACTTCTATTTATATGGGTTTATTACAGGCAATAGCGGAGTTCTTTGAACTTCTATTTAACAAGAATTCACCTGAAATTCAAAAAAAAATTCAGCTCAAAAAACGCGAAAAAGAACTTTCTGCAATCGAACCGGCGATTTTCAAAAATGGTAAATTGCTTCCAAATTTTGCAGAAGCGCTTCGAATTCTTTATGTAAATACAAAACCTTTAAATGATCTTATGCTTTCCACAATTGCCGGCCCGGATGTTCCACGAAACAGACGATATGAAGCCCAACTTGTAATGACCGGCTTTACCATCGAAAATCAGCGCGCAGTAGAAGGCCTTTCATACGAAGGCAGAAAAGCCCAGCTGGACAACACTGCAATGACAACTTCACAGATTTTTGATTTGCAGCATCGAACAATGGAAAAAATTCTGCACGAACTTGGAAATCAAACCTTTGCAAGAATTGACCGGGATTTGAACACTCTCAGACAGCTTGCTGATCTTACAAAATTCAATTTTATAACAATCCTTCAGATTTTTGACTCGAACTTTATTTCAGCAGATTTGAACTACAAGCCGTCTTTTCAAGATACTTCGGTTGAAAAACTTTTGAACGCACTTGAAGATCTTTTCTACGTAATAAATGGACTTAACATAACAAACAGCACATTGAACGGAGTAAAAGCTCTTTGGTCACTTAAAAATGGCGACAGAGACATTTCGGCATTGAACGAACCGCCACTTTCAGAAAATCTTAAAAAAATTGCATATGTACTGCGCCATATTGTAACCTCGAACAACCTTCGGCTTTTAATTCAGTATGGAAAGGCAGATTTTAATTACGAACCAAAAAGTGCACGCTATGAAGATTCTGCAAGGAAGCACTTTATGGAAATGATTCAGTCAAAGTTTAAATCAGATGAACAGCGAATCAAAACCGAAATGAAAGACGAAAAAATCAACGATGAACTTGCTAATCTTTTCGGGCCTGTTACACTACTTTCTCTCAAGGGATACAACTCAACAACTAACGAACGGCTTCTTCAGAATTCGCAGATGACATTTTCATGGATTATGCCGATGCAGATTCTTAAAACATTCCTTTCGATTTTCTTTACTGAGCCTATCCGAACTCTTTTGAACAACATCGTAATCGAAGGATTTTTTAATAATTCCCAGTACAAAACAGAATTCGCCGCAGATGTTTACGCAGCTCTGGAAACTTCAACAAATCTTGAAGATTTTGAAAATTCTTTCAGTTCTGGAAAACCTAATGATGTTGCAATGATAGACGGATATCTGAGAGACGGGCACAACGATCCGGAATTTTATAAAAAACTCGAAACAATGATT
>CAMHIV010000007.1 GCA_946185185.1 uncultured Treponema sp.
CTTTAACAGTTGGATTCCCGCGTTATAGTCTGACAAAAATTTATAATCAGGAAAATTGGGAACGGATTGCAATAATCCTAATTACTGTTTTATCTATTTTGGTTCTGGTTTGCCTGCAAAACAAAATTATCAACTATTTCTATCAAAGGCAGACAATCGAAATTGAATACGATTCATTGACGAATCTTTTTACACGCCAGAAATTCGAAAGCATTGCAACCAAATTGATTAAGCGAAGCCCGAATCAAAAGTTCATGCTTATTGAATCAGATATCCGTGGTTTTAAATTCATAAATCAGAATTACGGGGAAGAAGCTGCCGACAAACTTATTTATTATTATTCGACCCTGATAAATAGAACTACAAAAATGTATAAAGGTATTACGGGGCGTGGCTATGCGGACCGTTTTTATTCTTTGATGAAGGTTAAGAATGTAAACTCTTCAATGCGTAAGTTTAAGGCTGATTTGAATAATCTGCTTGAAGTGATAAAAAACTACGATATCCCGTTTTTTCCGAAATTCGGTATTGTATTCGTACGTGCTGATTCAAGCAAGAATATAAGCATAAGGGAACTTATCGGACAGGCTTCTTTTGCAAAGAGTTCTATAAAAGATACCATGACAGATTCTTATGCGATTTACAATTCAAGAATTGTAAACAAAATGAACGAAATCCAGATGATTGAACGGACTGCAGAAAGTGCCCTGATCAACGAAGAATTTTATGTTTTATATCAGCCGAAAATTCTTCTTGCAAATGATAAAATTGTAGGTGCAGAGGCCTTGGTTCGTTGGAAAACTAAGGATGGAAAATTCTATACGCCGGATAAATTTATTCCTCTTTTTGAACAGAACGGTTTTATTACTAAGTTGGATTTTTTTGTTTACGAAAAGGTTTTCCAGTTCCTCGATAAGCGGATAAAAAATGGTGAAAATGTAGTAACTATATCAGTGAATATGAGCCGAAATCACAACCGGCCGGATAAATTTATGAATGAATTTATGCACATTTTCAATAAATACGATATTCCGGCAAAATTTGTACAGGTTGAGATTATTGAGCGTTCTGTCATGGATGAAACTACGCTCCGAGAAATTACAGACCAGCTTCATAAGAACGGTTTTACTGTTGCTATGGACGATTTTGGAAGCGGAGAATCTTCTTTGAACATGCTTACAAAAGTCCCTGTTGATGTTCTTAAGTTCGACCGTGATTTCTTGCTTTCTTCCACAAAAGAAGATGGCTCATTGACTGAAAAATCCGAAAAATTTATTCAGAGTCTGCTTGAATTGAGTAGAAATCTAGAAAAGGAAACAGTTTTTGAAGGCGTTGAAACTGAGTCCCAGCGGGATTTCCTGAAACGTGCTTATTGTGATCAGGTACAGGGATATTTCTATTCAAAACCGCTTAGTGAAGAAGATTTTGTGGATTTTATGGATAAGCATCTGTAATAAGGTTAGAACTCAATATTCAGGCTGATTAATAAATTCTCTTCTCTTGCAAATTTCTAATATGGTAGTAAAATTAAATTTGGGGAAAGGAGTTTATCTAAAGTGGATTTCAAAAAGCCAGTTCATCAGTGGATTTCAAGAATGAGAAATACCACTCCTTTTGTCAAAGATTTTCTTTTTCGTGCAAATCTAAAGAGTGGCATCTTTGTTGGAATTTTAGTTTCTATTCTGGAAATCTGGCTTATTATAGCGGCTTTTGTCGTAAAACATGATGGAACTGTTGCTCACGATAATTTCTGGATTCTTACGCATATTTGTTCATATCTGTTTCTTTTTATCGTGGCATTTTCTATTTTTTTGTATTCCACACTATATCTTCTTGGCCATAAATTTGACAAAAGAATTGGATATGTTATAAAAGTTATTTTTTCAATCGGCAGTATTATTTTTGCGTTGTATATTACTTATTTCAGTTATGACAAATGTGGTTCAGCCTTTGCCTTTATGACGATAGGAATTTATATATTCTGTCTTTTTAACTGGCATCCGCTTGCTAACCTCATAATGACGGTAGTTTCCTTCGGAATATTTTTTTATTTGCAGTATTATAAGGGAGAACTTACTTACAGTATATGGATTAACGGGTTTACAGCTTGGCTCATGCTTTTTATTTCTGGAGTTAATGTTTACATGCAGCGTAAAAGTGATGCAATCCGGCAGACAAGTTCCTGACGGACATCGGTAGGAAGAATAAGACAGATGCACTGACCGGTTTACGCAATGTTGTTCATTTTAATCATGCTGCAGAAATTATTCTTAAAAGTGAGTTCACTGATATTTCAAAATTATGCTTCGTTTTTGTGGATATCGAAAATTTCAAGAATTACAACGAAAAATATGGTTTTAAAGAAGGAAATGCATTTCTTGTAAAGGCTGGAAATATTATCAACGAAGTATTTACTGATTCTCTTTCAGCTCGTATTTCTGATGATCACTTTGTAATTCTTACAAAAATAGGTGAAGTTCATGAAAAATTGTCTCAACTTAGACTTAGAATAAAATATGAAGAAGAAAGTATAAATCTAGGTGTAAAAGCGGGAATTTATACTCCTAAAACAAGAGATTGTTCTCCGTCTCTTGCCTGTGACCATGCAAGGTATGCCTGTTCATCGATTAAAAAGAATTACGCTGTAAACTTTATCGAATACGACGAATCGATGAATGATGATTTTAAGAAAAAACAGTACATAATTAATAATATCGATAATGCTTTAATGCACGGTTATATTAAAGTTTATTATCAGCCTGTAGTTTGGGCGAAAGATGCGTGCCTTTGCGGTGTAGAAGCTCTTGCCCGCTGGAATGATCCAAATGTAGGTTTCCTTTCGCCTGCCGATTTTATTCCGATTCTTGAAGAATATCATATGATTCATAAGCTGGATATGTTTGTTTTGGAAGAGGTCTGCAAGGATTTAAGCGAAGCAAATGATCCGGAACTTCCAAAGCTTCCGGTTTCAATTAATTTTTCCCGTTTGGATTTTGACCATACAGACATTTTTGCTGAAATTGAACGCTGCGTAAAGAAATACGGAATCAACAAACAGATGATTCATATTGAAATTACAGAAAGTGCGCTTCACGATTCTGATGAAAAATTCAGAAAGACGCTGGATATGTTCCGTTCAAACGGCTATGCTCTCTGGCTTGATGATTTTGGTTCCGGATATTCTGGGCTGAATGTTTTGAAAGACTTTAATTTTGATACTATGAAAATCGATATGAAATTCCTTTATAGGTTTTCAGAAAACAAAAAGACTCAGCCGATTCTTACTAGCATTGTAGATCTTGCAAATAAAATCGGAATGAACACTCTTACAGAAGGTGTTGAAACAGAAGAAGTATTCAACTTTTTGCGTTCTATCGGCTGTCAGAGACTGCAGGGGTATTTCTTTGGTAAACCAATGCCAAAAGAAGAACTTGCAGCCTGCATAAAAGCCGGAAAGTTTGTAGTTGATAAAAAATAACGGCGGTTGCCAGCTTTTAGCGGGCGTCTACACCTGTAATGAATTCCTTGAACGGAGTTCCCTTAAGGTTAAAAATCATTTCGCCCTTATCGTTTGAACTGATTTCAAGCTGTGTTTTAACCCAGTTTCCATCGACAAGAACTTCGAAAGTGTCACCAAATTCAAGACTCTTTATAATTTCATTGCTTTCTTCGTTTGCAATTACAAATTTTCCCTCAGATTCATCAAACTCAAGGGTTCCTGTTTTAATGTTTTCACTCATAGTTTTAATATAACAAATAATTTGGCGGAATGTCGAGTTTTTATTGGTAATACCATTAACTTGCGGTCATTGAGCCTGTCGAAATGACCATACTTGGTGGTTTCGAGAGCCTCAACCACCGCAAAGCTAATTTAGAACAAATCAGCATATTCTTTCGCATAGATAATAAATATTATGATGATTTCAATAAGCGCAATTATCAGTAAACAGAAATATGATCTTGCGAAATTCTTTAGATTTTTATTTTTAGCAGAAAGTGCCTTCCAAATTAAAAGGATCCAGCCAATTACAGGGAGCGAAAATAATATTTCATAGCCGAAGTAGCCCCACATAGAAATTGGTTTGTATTCAGATGGAATTTTTGAAATAACTTCATTATCTTCTGTGTTTTTTTCCTGCATAGTATCTTTTTCTCCTTTTTTAGAAAATTTTTCATAATTTATATTTATTTTCATCGCAACAAAAGCAAGAGTTAGGTGAGTAATATATTCTAATAGATCTGTTATTATAAAAAGAGTTTTAACGTGAATTATTCTATGATAAACCAGTTTAAATCCAGTGTGTCTTAAATAATAAAACAACCAATACAGAGGATTTCCCTCTTTCAGAAAAAGTACAATTTTCCAAAGAGGTTTATTGTTATAATGAAAAAGATAATCAGAAAGGGATAGTAGAAGAAGCATGCTGCTTAGACCTACAGATATCAACCCTATAATTTTCTTGGGTTTTCCTTTTAAGAAAATCGTTGCGACTGCTAAATAGAAAACTAATGTGAGCATTTATTTCTCTCCGTTTTTTTAATAATTTTATTTTACATATTTGTCTGCATCGGTGAAAGACCTTTTTCTCTGTGATTGTAGAGGGACGAAAAAAACGGTAAAATTAGTGCATTATGATTAAAATTTTAAATGCCGCTGACGTTGAAAAAGAATGGTTCAATGGAAGAACTTTTGGGGACACAAATGAAACGGTAAATGCCGTGATTGCTGATGTGGTTCAGAACGGAGACGCTGCGCTTAAAAAGTATGGCGAAAAGTTCGATGTTTCTGCACCTGAAACTTTTTTGATTCCGGAAGAAGAGCTTAAAGCTGCTGCTGAAAAACTTAAGGCAGAAAAGCCGGAAACTTATGAAGCAATCTGCTATTCTCATGATTTGGCATTAAAATTTGCGCTTAGACAGAAAAAATCTTTTGATGACTTTGAAATAGAACTTACTCCGGGAATGTATACCGGCCAGAAAACAATTCCTGTTGAACGGGCTGGTGTTTATGTTCCGGCGGGGCGTTTTCCGCTTGTTTCCACTGTTGTGATGACTGTAACACCTGCGGCAGCGGCTGGGGTTGATGAGATAATTCTTTGTACACCTCCTCGTGTTCACCCTGATGACAAGGCTGCTGCTGAAGCAAAAGGGCTTGGAATCCCAGGAAAGCCGTTTGTTGGTGGAAAACCTTATGCCGACGAAGGAATTATGGCAGCCGCTTATATCTGCGGTGTAAAAAAATGTTATGCATGCGGTGGTTCTCAAGCTGTTGCTGCAATGGCATATGGAACTGAAACTATTCCTTCTGTTGATGTAATTGTTGGACCTGGAAATAAATTTGTTGCTGCTGCAAAAAAGCAGGTTTATGGCAAAGTCGGAATTGATATGGTTGCCGGTCCTACAGAAGTTTTTGTAATCGCAGATGAAACTGCAAATCCTGCCTGGGTTGCCGCTGATTTATTGGCTCAGGCAGAGCACGATGTAGTTGCACAACCGGTAATGGCAACTACCAGCAGAGCGCTTGCAGAAAAGGTTAGTGCAGAAATCGAAAAACAGCTGGAAACTCTTTCTACTTCGCAGACAGCCCGTCAGAGTATTGATAACTGCGGAAGAATTATTATTGTAGATTCTTTGGAACAGGCAGCAGACTTTGCAAACCGTAAGGCTCCGGAACATCTTGAGCTTGCAATGGAAGATGGCGAAGAAAGAAGTAAGATTGCTTCTCTTGTTAGAAATTACGGCTCGCTTTTTATCGGTCACTATGCAGCAGAAGTTTTTGGCGATTATGCTGCCGGTTTGAATCATACGCTTCCAACTAGTGGCAGTGCCCGCTACACAGGTGGTTTGAGTGTTCGCGTATTCTTGAAAACTGTAACAACTTTGCGTGCAGAAGCAGGAAGCGAAGGAATGACAAACAGTGCTGTTGCTGCCGGAAATCTTGGAGACGCGGAAGGGTTAGCGGCTCATGCACGTGCAGCAAGAATAAGAATGTAAGGAAATTAAGATGAGAATAACTAAATTAGGTGAAGAAATTTTACGCCAGGTTGCAGAACCTGTAAAACCGGAAGAAATAAATGATGAATTCAGAGCGTTTCTTGACGAAATGTTCGAAGCAATGATAGAGGCTGATGGCGTTGGTCTTGCAGGTCCTCAGGCTGGAATCAGTAAGCGGGTTTTTGTTGTTATTGCCGATGACGATATTCGCCGCGTTTTTATAAATCCTCAGATTATTTCTACAAGTGCAGAGCTTTGCGATTACGAGGAAGGCTGTTTAAGCGTTCCTGGTGTTTACGAAAATATTCAAAGACCTGCAAAGGTAACTGTTCAGGCTTTTAATGAAAAAGGCCGTCCATTTACACTGGAAGCAGAAGGTTTGCTTGCCCGTATTATTCAGCATGAAAACGATCATTTGGATGGTCATCTTTTTATTGATCGTGGTGATCCGGAATTTGCCAAAAAGACTGAAGAACAGTTTCAGCGCCGTGCAGAAAATGCCGCAAAAAAAGCCGCTGCCAAAAAAGCGAAGGAAGCAAAAATCGCTGCAAAAAAAGCAGCCCGCGAAAATAAAAAATAAGGTTCAGGAGGGCTTATGCTCAAGGTTCTGTATGCAGGAAGTCCGGACGCAAGTGCCGTTACATTAAAAATCCTTTTGGAAAAAGCCGGTTCTTGCGGTTACGAAATTGCCGGAGTTCTTACAAATCCTCCAAGTGCTAAGGGGCGGCATAAGACTTTAATTCCTACTCCTGTTGCGCAGTTGGCTGAACAAAACGGGATTTCTGTATTTTCGCCGGAACATCTGGATTCTGCTGCAAGGGAAGAAGTTCAGAAAATTGGTGCGGATATTCTTGTTGTTTTTGCATACGGTCATATTTTTGGACCAAAGTTCATGTCGCTTTTTAAGTTCGGCGGAGTAAATCTTCATCCTTCTGCATTGCCAAAATATCGAGGTTGTACGCCGGTAAATGCCGCACTATTGAACGGTGACGAAAAAACAGCTTTTACAGTTCAGACCATAAGTCAAAAAATGGATGAAGGAAATATCCTCTGTCAAAAAGAAATTGCTCTTTCCGGTAAAGAAACTTCTGTTTCGCTTTTGAATAACGCTGCAGAAAACGGAGCTGAATTGTTGGCTTCACTCTTAAAAGAAATTTCTGAAAATGGCGCTGTCCCGGAAGGAATTGTTCAGTCTGGTGAAGCAAGTTATACAGGAATTATTACAAAAGAAGATGCAAAACTGGACTGGGCAAAATCCGCTTCTGAAATAGATTGCGCCGTTCGTGCATATTATGAAGATCCTTCTGCCTGGACAGTAGAAAAGGGACTTCCTCTTAAGATAATTGAAGGAAAAAAGCTTTCTGATGAAGAGGGCGTTGCTTTAGGCGCTTCGTTAGAGGCTGCTCCGGGAACTGTTGCAATTTTTGCAAAATCGACAGGAATTCTTGTTCGCTGCGGACATGGTTTTTATGCCGTTACAAAGCTTCAGCGTCAGGGAAAAAATGCGATGGATTACAAATCCTTTATGAATGGCGCCCGTGATTTTGTGGGAACCGTGCTTTCGTTGTAAATAATCGTATAAAGTGGTAGTATCAAATTATGGATAATAAAATAGTTGAAAAAATCAAGGAAGCTGCAAAAAAAATCAAAGATGTAAAATTTGAACGGGCAGAAGTTGTTTCTTATTTTGAATCCCTTCAGGCAAATGGAAAAGTTTTTGCGCTCACTGTTATAGCGGCTGTTATAGTTATGCTTTTCTTTGCTTTTGTGGTATTTTTCCTGCATGTAAAAGGCCCTGAAGAAGTAATGGTTCCGGAAGTTCGTGGAAAGGAACTTACAGAAGCCCTTCTTGAAATGCAGAAAAAAGAGCTTTATCCAAAAATCACACTGCGATATTCAGAAGTTCCAGGCGACAAGGGTACTATTCTTGATCAGAATCCTACTGCCGGTTCGATTGTAAAAGGTTATAGCCGCGTATCGCTGGTTGTAAGCCGTGGTGTAATTATTGACCGTGTTGGTAACTATGTTGGCCAGAACTACGACGAGCTTAAGATGAATCTGCAGACTCTTTTTGCCGGTTCTGCAAATCCTCTTATCGTTCTTGGAGAACCTTCTTATAAGCCGGATCTTTCTCCTGCTGGAACAATTCTTGAACAGGAACCGGAAGAGGGTACAAATATTTCTGATCCAGTTGTTTTGAATCTTGTTGTAAGTCGCGGACCTAGTTTTGAAAATACAAGAGTTCCAAAGCTTTTGGGAACTTCTGTAAACGATATGCTTCAGACTGTAGCACGAAGCCGAATCATTTTTGATTTTAAGGCTAGAAAAGTTGCTGCCGGAGAAAAGCCTGGTACTGTTGTTACACAGCAGGAATTTGAAGACGAGTTCATTCCAAATTATTCAAGAATGGAAATCGTAATGGCTCTTCCGGAAGGCGAATACGAAGATAACGTTTATGGAATTTTCTCTGCAAATCTGACTGAATATCCATATCCTGTTCCTATGCGCCTTGATGCACATACACCTGACGGAAATACTTATACTCTGGTTAATTTTATGCATACTGGTTCGAGTCTTACTTTGCCATATGCAGTTCCAAAAGAAACAACACTTGTTCTTTATGTTGTAGACAAGGAACAAAAGAAAACTGTAGTACACTAATAGGATTTAAAAATGATAAAGCCAAAAATCTGTCTTACTCTGACAGGAAAGACATTGGAAGAAGATGCTGAGTTTGTAAAAAAATATTCTCAGCATATTGATATTGCGGAACTTCGTGTTGATTATTTGAATGAAGAAGAACGTCTTAATGTGCGTCGTTTTCCTGCAATGATAAATATTCCGTGTATTCTTACTATTCGAAGGGTTGAAGACGGTGGGCTTTACAATAGCGGTGAATTTTCCCGCACTGCGCTTTTTGGCCGTGCGCTCGCTTTTGCAGATCAGAATCCTTCAAAGAATTTCGCATATGTAGATTTTGAAGAAGATTTTCATGTTCCGGGGCTATTGGATTCGGTTCAGGCTTTTGGCGTAAAAATTATTCGTTCTTGCCACAAGTTTGATGGGCCTGTTGTAAATCTCCGCCAGAAGTGTCTTTCAATGCGCCGCACCCCGTTTGAAATTCCAAAAATTGCGTTTATGCCAAACTGTCTGGATGACGTTACCCGCTTGTTTAGAGAAGCCGGTACCTGCACAGATTTTGATCATATTCTTGTAGCAATGGGTAATCTGGGGCTCCCAAGCCGAATCCTTTCTTATAAGTTGGGTTCACTTTTAACTTATACTTCTCCTCTTGAAACCAGCACTCATACATCCGGAATCGGTCACCTGGATCCGATTACATTGAATGAAATGTACAATTTTAGAAATCTGGATGAAAATACAAGAATTTTTGCGGTAACAGGTTTCCCTCTCAAGGTAACTTCAAGTCCTTTGATTCATAATGAAGGATACCGAGAGCACGGAATGAATAATGTTTTTATTCCTCTTTGTTCTTCTTCAATGGCAGAAAGTTTTGATTTTGCAGATGAACTTGGAATTAAAGGGATGGCAGTTACTGTTCCGTATAAAAAAGATGCAATGGAACTTGCTGATGAAGTTGATTCTGAGGTTGCCGAAATTGGAGCCTGCAATACAGTTGTAAAAGGTTTTTCACAGTGGGTTGGTCACAATACTGACGCGGGCGGATTCCGAGAAGCGCTGGTGGAATTTATCGGCGACAGAAAACTTAGACGCAGAAAGGTTGCAATTATCGGTGCCGGTGGTGCTGCAAAAGCGATTGCATATACGATTAAAGAAATGGGTGGTAAAGCCTGCATTTTCAACAGAACTGAAAGTCATGCCCGCTCGCTTGCAGAGCAGTTTGGCTTTGAGTACGCAGTTCTTGAACCGGAAAGTGCAAACCTGCTGGACCGCTATTCGGATATAATCATTCAAACCACAAAAGTTGGAATGAATAGTGAAGATATTCCGAATAAAGATAATAATCCAATCTGGTTCTATAATTTTAAGGGACATGAATATTTGTACGACATTGTTTATGATCCGCAGATTACACCGGTCATGCAAGTTGCAAAACAGGCTGGCTGCAAGGTATGCAACGGCTATTCAATGTTGAAATATCAGGGATACAGACAGTTTAAATATTTTACAGGGGTTGGTTACGATGAAGAACTTAAGCCAGAGTGAACAGAAGGTTTTGGCAGCCAGAACGGCAGTTGAAACATTGGTACAGAAAGGATTGATTTTCAGCGGAATGAAAATAGGGCTGGGAACTGGTTCTACAGCTTTGCCGGCAGTAAAAAGACTTTCAGAATACATTGCCGACGGAACTTTGAAGGATGTAAAAGCCGTTGTTACTTCTTTTCAGACTGAAAATGCCTGTGCAGACTGGGGAATCCCTGTGTATTCTTTCAAGGATCGCCTTATCGATGGTGAACTTGATCTTGCAATTGATGGTGCTGATGAAATTGATGTAAATGGAAACTGCATAAAGGGCGGTGGGGCTGCTCTTTTGCGTGAAAAAATCGTTGCCTATAATGCAAAGAAATTTGTGGTTGTTGCAGATTCTTCAAAGGCAGTTGAAACATTGGGAACAAAATTTGCACTTCCAATTGAAATCATTGCCGAAGCTTATGTTCCAGTAAAGAAGGCTTTAGAAAAGCTTGGTGCAAAGGTTGTTCTTCGCGAAGGTGTTCGTAAGTGCGGACCTGTAATCACCGATAACGGAAATCAGATTGTAGACTGTCTTTGGGAAAAACCGATTGATTCAGAAAAAATGGAAGACATTTTGAACGACATCACAGGTGTTGTAGAAAACGGACTTTTTACAAAAAATAAGCCGATTGCATTCATTGCTCATGAAGAGGGCAATGTAGAAGTTCGCGGACTTTAATAATGTTTCCTCCTTTTCCAGAAGAAAAAGCTTATTCAATCTGTCTTGAGATGCTGGATGAACTGAACAAAGGTTCTCTTGCACTTGAGCAGATTGGCGACGAAAGCGAAAGCCGTTCCGGGCAGGGAATAATGCTCGGTTCTGCATTGTGCCGCGATGAATCTGGAAAAGTATTTGCTTTAAAAACCGTTTCTGGAATTTCAAAAAAAATTGTTCGTAAACGCGAAAATTATGATGGCGAGATTTTTGTTTCACCAATCGTAAGTTTTGAGCAGGTAGAACAGGCTCTTAAAAAAAATGATTCAGAAATCCATTCGCTGACCGAAAAAATCAATTCTTTAAAAAAGGAAAGGCTTCTTCCTTGCGGAAAATATTCAAATCAGGGGGAAGAAGAAAAAGCTCTAGTTGAAAAACGAAAAACTCTTTGCCTTGAGTCATTAAAAAATGTTTATGAGCTTTACGAATTTCATTGTGCAGGCGGCGTAACAAAAAAACTCATTGATATATGCAGGGAAAAACTTCCACCGACTGGAACCGGCGACTGTTGCGCTCCAAAGATTCTGGATTATGCTTTTTCTCATAATCTTACAATACTTAGTATGGCGGAAGTTTTTTATGGCCAAAGCAGCGAAAAACGTGTGATGGGTCAAAAATATTCACCCTGTGATGAACGCTGCGGCTTAATTTTAAAAGATATGCTTGGCCTGGAAATTTTGTATCGAGATGACGATATTATCGTTGTGAACAAGCAGAGCGGAATTTTGAGTGTACCTGGCCGCGGACCTGACAAGCAGGATTGTATCGTAAATCGAGTGAAGTATCTTTTCCCGGATTGCATTTTTCAACCCAGTGTTCATCGGCTTGATATGGAAACCAGCGGACTATTGGTGCTTGCTTTTACAAAAGAGGCTCACCGTGCTTTGAATCAGCAATTTGAAAATCGTGTGGTAAAAAAAGAATACATTGCTCTTTTACGCGGAACTTTGCCGGAACAATTTGAAAAGCACGGAACAATGGAACTGTTTTTCAGAGTTGATTTGGATAACCGTCCGCATCAGATTTGGGACGCAGAATACGGAAAAAATGCAATCACAGAATGGGAAGAATTAGGACGGGAAGAATACATTTCTCCGGAAGGAAAAAAAATTACTGCAAGCCGGATGAAATTCATTCCTCATACGGGGCGAACTCACCAGTTACGGCTTGCAGCGGCGGACAGTCATGGATTCTGCGTTCCGATTATCGGCGATACCTTGTACGGTACCTGTGAAAAAGGGGAACGCCTTATGCTCCATGCAGAATATCTATCGTTTGTGCATCCTGTAACCGGCAGGCGGATGGAATTTCATTGTCCGCCGGCTTTTTAGGATTTTACTCCAGCGGAACCATTTCGCAGCAGCAAAGATATTTTCCTTCACCATTAGGAATCAAAATTGCGCGTATTCGTTCAATTTTGTTGTTACGGTTTCGAATAGAATACTTGCATACGGAAATATCACCGTGCAAATCTTTAATATGCTCTTTACTTATAAAGCGCTTGAACTTGTGTCTGTCTTCTTCTACTACGAAGCGGTCTGCCCAGGAATTGTAATTATCTTCAAGATTAATTACTTCAGAATGCTGTTCAAGGGTGAATCCTGACTTTATCGCATGAGATGTATTTGTTGTGAAATCCAACTCGTAGATTTCATTGAACATCGAGAACACAAAATTCATGTATTTTGTAAGGTTTGATTTTTCAATTTCGTTGATATCTACGATTACGGCACTGATATACAGACTTCCGTCTGAGCGTTCAAGCAAGTTTCCAGAAACCTGCACAGCTTTTGATTCTCCGTTTTTGCATAAAAGTCGTGCTTTTGAAGAAAATGTCGGAAGCTTTGCCTGAATTATATTGAGCAGGTATTTTCTGTAGGTTTCACGGTCATCCGGTGGAAACATTTGGAATGGATCCGCTCCAATTTTTACGCGGAATTCGCTCTGATCGAAATCACCCAGCTTAGCGATGTTTTCATTTAAGTACGAGGTTTTGAAATTACCGTCAAAATCAAGTGTTATTATTCCACATGGAACATTTTCCATGATAGTTGTGAGCTGTTCCGAAAGATTTGTATTCAACTGCAAAAGCTGCATTCTAAAGTCAATATTTTCGACTGTGATGTAGAAAACATCGCTTGTGGAAGTTTTTGCAATGTGACGAGCTCTGGTTCTAAGCCAGAAAGGCTGGTTTCCGGAATAAAACGGAATACTCTTAATTTCACAGAATTCGGCTCTTCCACTTCTTGTGGCTTCTGCCAGAGTAGAAATAAGAATAGGCCGGCTGGACTCTTCAATGTGTTCCAGTATGTTTTTGTGGTAGGCTGAATAATCTTCCTGCGTTGTTCCAATTTCTTCAAGATACTGGTCGTTCATTCGGATTATTTCGATTTTGTCACCAGTCCATTCAATAATTGCTGCGGCTCCAACAAACTTATTAAACAAAAGCGAGTCCTGAGTAGTTGTGTCCATGAATCTAAGGGCATTGCTGATGTCTGAATTATCATTGCAAGCCTTTGAAGCAGGATTGAGTGTCAGTAAAAGCTGGCGGTATTCATCAGAAGGCATTGGCCTGGCAAAATAGAAGCCCTGCATATGGAAACATCCGATGCTCTTAAGATAATCTGCCTGATTCTTTGATTCGATTCCTTCTGCGATTACTGGAAGGTGAAGCCAGTTTGCCATTCGTACAACAGAACTCAAAATACTTCCACTTCTTGCAGTTGATTCTGAAAATTTTCCATTGTTCAAATCTTCTGTTGCTGCAGAAATGAATTTCATATCGAGTTTTAAAATGTCAACTGGAACATCTTTGAGTGTATTGAGAGATGAATAACCGCTTCCGAAATCGTCCATTTCAAGGCAGAAGCCCTGTTCTCTAAGTTCTTCAACAACTTTGATCAATTGGGAAGGATTGTCCATGTAGGCTGATTCCGTAATTTCCAGCCGAAGAAGAGAAGGTTCAAGATTATACTTTTTAAGAAGATTCTTAAAAAATTGAGTGATATCGGAATTGTAAATATCCCGGCGGGAAATGTTTACAGAAATAGGTACCGGATTAAGTCCTTCGTCAATCCATGCGCGTAGAAGCTTACAGGTTTCTTCCCAGATGTATTCGTCGAGCTGTGTAATAAATCCGTTTTTTTCAAAAACAGGAATAAATATTGTCGGCGAAATCAAACCTTTTTTTGGATGATTCCAGCGGACCAAAGCTTCGGCACCGGTAAGAGATTCAGTGGTGTAGTCATACTGCGGCTGGATGTAAACTTGAAATTCTTTACGTTCAAGACCAACAACCATGTCGGTAATCAATTCCTGTTCCTGCTTAAGGTCGTCAATCATGTCTGAATCATACCAAGCCAGTCGTTCTGAAAAATCCTGTTTTATCGAATTGAGTGCAAGAAGTGAACGGTCAAAAGCTAATTCAATATTTACCGGCGCAGTGTTTGGAACTTCATAGATTCCCATGCGGACAATAAAATCAAACGATGGAAAAACAGAGCTCAAGAAGTCCGTAATCATTGGAAGAAAAACTTCCGGCGAGATTTCCGACTTTTTACCACAGAGAATAAAGTGGTCGGCGTGAATATGCCCGTATGTGACCTTAAGTTTTTGAAGGGTAAGAAACCATTCTCCAATCTTGCTAAGAACCTTATCGCCTTCTGCAAAGCCAAAAAGGTCATTAAAAACCTTGAAGCGGTCAAGATCAAAACGCATGAAAATATATGGTTCGCCCTTGTTATTTTCAAGCATTTCCTGAGTCTTTTCGATAAAGGTCTGTTTATTATAAATTCCACTCTTGTCGCTTAGCTGGCTCAAGCGTTGAATCGCACTTTTATGTTGATTATTTAAAAGTACAAAGCGATCCGAATCTTTTTTTGAGTTTTCAAGGATATTCTTGAGTTTGTGGAAAAGCAGAAAGAACATCTGTAACTCCCTGATCCAGCAGTGCGATTTGAAAATCGGTATCCTCTTTGTCAAGAATGACTATGAGCGGAACTTTGGTAATCAAATCAGATTTTAAAGCTGCCTGTAGAGTTGTTTTGCGTTCAATTTGCTTAATTAACTCAAAATTGTTATTTCCTGCAAAGGAATGCTCAACGACAATTGAATCTGGTTGTAGTCCTGAATCAATGCGGGAAATTATGTCTCTTTCGCTTGTACAAAAGGTTATTTTAAACTCTCTCAGAAATAGCGTTGCTGAAAAAATTGATTTTAATGGTTCTTTGTCAGCAACGAGAATCTCAAACTTATCTAGCATAGCACAATTTCCTCGTTAAAAAGATTCTATCACGAATTTGGTTGAATTCAAGAAGAATCTTAATGTAACGGGAAATTCGACTAATTACCGGAATGTGTTATTTCTTTTGCCTTTTCTGTGATTTTTTGTGCAAGTGCTGAATCCTCGTTTCGGTTTTCGCTGATTATTCGTACAAAAACAGAGCCGGCAACTACAGCTTCAACATAATCTGCTAAAGCTTCTGACTGGTTTCCGTTTGAAATACCAAAACCTCCGTAAACTTTGCTTCCGCCGGCACTTACTTTCTGGAGGAAAGTTAAAGTTGCCTGATCGATAGTTGTGTCTGTTCCAGTAATTCCGGCGCGAAGGGCTGCATAGATGTACGGAAAGCCTGCTTTTGCAAGTTTTTCAAGGCGTTCATCACTCATACTTGGGGCTGCAACTGGGATATTTATCATACCGTTTTCTTTGCAGGCTTTTGTTAATCCTTCGTCATAGTCAAACGGCAAGTCTGGAATAATCATTCCATTTACGCCGGCTTCAGCAGCTTTTTTGCAGAAGTTTTCTACGCCTGGTGTGTAAATCAGCGAACCGTAACTCATAAGGTAGATTTTAATATCTGGAAATTCCTTGTGAAGCTTTGCAATAAAATTTAAGCCGTCTGCGGTGCGGTATTTTCGATTCAAAACTTCTGTGCAGGCTGTTTGAATAGCCGGACCGTCCGCGCTTGGATCGCTGAAGGGAAGTTGTATTTCCAGAATATCTGCTCCGCCGGCTACAAGTGCTCTTGCGGCAATAAGTGCTTTTTCGTCTGTAGGAAAACCTGCTACCAGGTGTGACATGAGTTTTATTTTATTCATAGTGTACTTAGCTCCAATTTTTATTAGTGGTCTTTATGATCTCTGCTACATTTGCGGTGGTTGAGGTTCTCGAAACCACCATAATAAAGTCATTTCGACAAGCTCAATGACCGTAATTCTTTCAATGGTCTTTCATCAAATCTGCTTCGTGAATGTCTTTTGCAGAATCAAGTCGTTTTAATTCAGAAATAAGGAATTCTTTCCATTCCGCAGGTCTGAATACCGGGCAGGTTATGAAAATATCCTTATCACCCCGACCACTCATATTTATGATAATTGCTTTGTTTGAAGGAATTTTTGGCGCAAGTTTGATTGCTTCGGCACCGGCATGAGCACTTTCCATGGCAAAAAGAATTCCTTCGTTTTTAGCAAAGAATTTAACGGCATCCAGAGCTTCTTTGTCCAGGGCGGAAGAAAATTCAACGCGGCCAGAGTTTCCAAGTTCTGCAAGCTGAGGTCCGATTCCACAATAGTCCAAACCTGCCGAAATTGAGCGGGTTGGCAAAGCCTGTCCGTCTTCATCTAGTAAGAAGCGCGATTTATATCCCTGAAGAATACCTTCACGGCTTGCGTTTCCTGTCATTCGGGATGCGTTTTCGCCGATTCCAGGGCCGATACCACCTGCTTCAACTGCTATGAGGCGAGGTGATTTTTCATCGATGAAGGGGCTGAAAAAGCCAATTGAATTTGAACCGCCTCCACAGCAGGCAATCATTGCTTCTACGTCGAGATTTCGTTCTTTAGCCTGTTTTTTTACTTCCTTCCCGATTACACTCTGGAATTCACGGACGATATCAGGAAATGGCGCAGGACCGAGAGCGGAACCAAGACAATAATGTGTTGTGTCAGGGTGAGCTGCCCAGTCGCGCATAGCCTCATTTACGGCATCTTTTAAGGTACGGCTTCCACTTGTTACCGGAACAACTTTTGCGCCGTATAATTCCATTGCGGCAACATTTGGCTGCTGGCGGCGAACGTCTACTTCACCCATGTAGACGATGCATTCAAGACCTAGTTTTGCGCAGGCTGCGGCTGTTGCAACACCATGTTGTCCGGCGCCGGTTTCTGCAATAATGCGTTTTTTGCCCATTTTTTTTGCAAGAAGACACTGACCGATTGCGTTGTTGATTTTATGGGCGCCAGTATTTGCAAGTCCTTCCAGTTTGATGTAAATCTGTGCTCCGCCAAGAAGCTTTGTCGCTGTTTCTGCAAAATAAAGCGGGGTTTCGCGGCCAATGTAATCACGTCTAATTTCTTCCAGTTCGGAAAGAAATGATTCGTCGTGCATGTATTTATTAAAAGCTTCCTGAAGTTCATCCAATGGGCGTCGCAGAACTTCTGCAACATATTTGCCGCCAAAGCGACCAAAAAATCCGTTTTCTGATTCCATAATTATACTCCGTAGTTTCAATTATCAGGTAGAATGACGATTTTATTATGTTATTTCGAAAATCGGCTCTCAGCGGGAACCTGACTCTAAAAAACGGCTTCCGCGCTTCGCTTGTGCAGATGTTTTTTAAGTCAGAACCCCGCTTACGCCGATTTTCAATCTATCTTTTTGAAATCGTCATTCTGCCTATTCCTTATATTCCACAAAAGTGGCAAAAAGTTTTTCCAGTTTGGAAAAATCTTTTTTGCCTGGTTCGGATTCTATGCCACTGCATACATCCAGAAGTTCCGGCTGAAACTTTTCGGCAAGAATTCCGGCATTTTCTGCAGTAATTCCGCCGGAAAGCCATAATGGAGAAAGTTTTTTCGCTTTTTCTACCAATTCTTCTGGAATTGCTTTTCCGGTTCCGCCGTAGCGAGAATCTCCTTCTGCATTATCTACATTTATGTTTTTTGAATCAATCAGGATTCTTGGAAATCCGGTTGAAATAGTTTGCTTTATTATTTCGATATCAGATTCTTCGGCCAGAGGAATTGCCGGATAACCCAGTGAACCTTCTGCTTTTTCTGCACAGCCGTGGAACTGAATTCCGTCCAGAATTCCTTTGTAGCAGAGTTCATAGGCAAAGTTTCCCAATTCGCTTTCAGGCTCTACGATTACACCAACCATAAGCGGAACTGCTGTTATTTTTCGGCTTTCTGCAAGACTAGTAAGTTCTGTGCGGATTCCGGAAAGTTTTTTTTCATCTAAAATGTTGTTTGTTCTTGGAGATTTTTCTGCAAAAATAAAGCCTAGTATATCAGCTCCAAGCGAGGCAGCTTTTATCGCATCTTCCTTTGATTTAAGCCCGCAGATTTTTACAAGGGGTCTTGAAGCTCCTTTTTCTTCCAACCGTGAAGATAGTTTTTTCCAGAATGAATACTCATAAGCAAGTCGATTTTTTCGAATCGCATTCCGGGTGAATTCTTTTACAAGTAGTTTTGCCTGTTTTGGATTCCGTGCGGCTGCTTCTCCAATCAAAACTGCATGAAAGCCAAGGTTTCCGACAAATGCCGCAGCCTTTGGAGTCGTAACCCCTGATTCAGAAATTATTCTTGGAAATGGAAGAGAAACACCTTTCTGCAAATAGATTTTTCTGATTCGTTCTTTGAGTTTGATCGGAATCAAAAGGTCTATGGTAAAGGTTTTTAAATCCCGGGAATTAATTCCAAGTACGATTTTATCATCTGCGTTCATCTTGTTAGCAAGCAAAAGAACCTGAAAGGCTTTTTCTATGTCAGAATCTTCCCGGATTTCTAGAAGAACCGAAATACCATACGCAAAAGCTTTTTCTGCCATGGCGCATAATTTTGATTCATCCAAAATGCGGGCAATCAAAAGAACTGCATCGGCGCCACACTTGTATGAAACTTCAATTTCTTCCGGTTCAAGAAGAAAATCTTTTCGAAGTACGGCAACTTTTTTACCGGCGGCTTTACATGCATTCTGCAGGTCTTCCAGATTTCCATGAAAATAATTTTCTTCCGTAAGACAGCTGATTGCCCGCGTTCCTGCTTTTGCGTAAGTCTTCGCTGTTTTTGAAGAATCCAATTCTGGAGCAATCAGACCTTTTGAAGGCGAAGCCCTTTTGATTTCCAAAATTGTTCCCGGTTCAGAAAGAAAAGGTACAATCACGCGTTTGCGTTCTTCTGGAATTTTATGTCCGAAGGAAAAGCCAAACTGATCAATCTGATTCTGACGTTTGTCGCATATTTCTTTTAGAATATCCATAAAGTTTTCCGTTTATAATCAGTTTGAAGAAGCAGCTTTTACTTCTTCCAGTTTTTTTGCAACTGCTCCACTGTCGATAGCGTTGATGATTTTTACGCATCCTTCTTTGATAGTCTTTGCTTTTCCACCGATGTAAAGTGCGGCACCACCATTCAATGCAATTGCAGCTTTGAGTGTTCGTCGTCCTTTTCCAGAAAGCAAATCCAATGCAAGCTGAGCATTTTCGCTTCCTGTTCCGCCTGCAAGTTCTTCTTCCTTGCAGCCGGAAAGTCCAAATTCTTTTGGATTGATAACATAATGTTTTTCGTTTCCGTTTTCGTCGATTTCAAATACTTTTGTAGGTACAACCGGTGAAATTTCGTCGAAACCGTCTTCTGAAACAACAACCATTACGCGTTTTGCACCCAAAAGCTTTGAGGCGCGGGCAACTGGTTCAAGCAAAGATTCTGAGTATACACCGAGCATCTGATATTTTGCTCCGGCAGGATTTGAAAGTGGCCCGATAAGATTCATAATTGTTTTTACACCCAGGGATTTTCGAACTGGTCCTGCAAAACGCATTGCGCTGTGATAAATTGGTGCAAAAAGGAAGCCGAAATTTGTTTCTTTGATTACTTCAGCTGTTTTTTCTGGAGAGTTATCAATTTTGATTCCAAGTGCTTCGTAAAAGTCTGCGGCACCCGATTTTGAAGAAACAGCGCGGTTTCCGTGTTTTGCGATTGCAAGTCCACAGGCAGCTGCACAAAGACCACTCATCGAACTGATATTGAAAGAACCTTTGCTGTCTCCGCCGGTTCCTACGATATCTGTAAGTTCTGTTGTATCAAGTGGAAGAGGAGTGCGTTTTGCTACAAGAACACCTGCACAACCGGCCATTTCTTCTGGTGTTGCTTTTTTTGCAGCGAGTGCAGTAAGAATTGCGGCTGTCATTCGTTCGTCCATGCAGCCTTCTGTAAGGTCACTCATGAACATTTCTGCAGTTTCGCGGCTCATGCTTTTACCATCGATTAAATCCGCAAGCACTTGATTTGCAGGGAATGGTTCGCGGCGGTATCCAAGGAAGGCTGTGAAGAATTCTTTTGTTTTTGGACTGGCAATTGATTCCGGATGGAACTGCACACCTTCGATTGGAAGAGTTTTATGGCGGATACCCATGATATCACCATCTTCGGCGCGGGCAGAAACTTCAAAATCTTCCGGCAAGGTTGATTCGTCGATCACAAGTGAATGATAGCGGGTAAAAGTTGCTTTTTTGCCAATCAGGCGGAACATACCTTTTCCGTCAAGATTGATTTCTTCGGCAATTCCGTGTTTTATGAATTTTGCGCCGACTATTTTTGCTCCGAATGCATAACCAATTGCCTGGTGTCCAAGACAGATTCCAAGAATCGGGATTTTTCCTGCAAAATATTTAATTGCTTCAACAGAAATGCCAGCATCTTCCGGGCGTCCAGGACCTGGAGAAACGATAAGTTTTGAAGGATTGAGCTGCTTGAGCTGTTCCAAAGAAATTTCTTTGCTTCGAACTACGCGAACTTCATCTTTTGTAAGTTTTACCAGAGACTGATAAACATTGTATGTAAAACTGTCGTAATTATCCAAAATAAGAATCATATTAAAACCATCCTGTTAGTTTTCGATTACAGCCCGCATTGCGCCAAGCTTTTCACAAGTTTCTGTAAATTCCCGTTCTGCATTAGAAGCATGAACGATTCCGCCGCCAGCCTGGAGAGTCCAGATATCGTCTTTTTTTAGTGCGCAGCGGATTGCGATACAGAAGTCCAGATTATTTTTATTTCCAATGTAACCTACTGCACCTGCGTAGAAATTGCGTTTATTTTTTTCAAGGCGTGAAAGGATTTCGATAGCACTGATTTTTGGTGCGCCACTTACTGTTCCTGCTGGGAAAGCTGCGCGAAGAACTTTGATTGCAGGCGTTGATTCACTGATTTTTCCGATAACTTCTGAAACAAGGTGAATTACATGGCTGTAAAGTTCTGTGAACATGTAGCGTGTAACTTCAACAGTACCTGCTTCGCATACGCGGCCAAGGTCGTTTCTTGCAAGGTCAACCAGCATAAGGTGTTCTGCCCGTTCTTTTGGATCATTTGCAAGTTCTTCCATAAGAGCTTTGTCTTCAACTGGATTTTTCCCACGGCGTCGTGTACCTGCAATCGGATGAATCATTGCTTCTCCATCGCGAACACGTACAAGACTTTCCGGACTTGCACCAGTGAGCTGATAATCAGTGAAATCAAGGTAGAACATGTATGGAGAAGGATTTACTGAACGCAATCGGCGGTAAATTTCGAGTGCAGGAACTTTGCTCTTAATCTGAAGGCGGCGGCTAGGAACAGCCTGAACAATATTTCCGGCAACAATTTCTTTTTTCAAAGCTTCTACTTTTTCGCAGTATTCTTTTTTGCTCTGTTCTTCGTCTGTAAGAATTTCTACTTCGTAATTTGTTTCAGGCTGAGCAAGATAAGAAAAATCCAAATCAGAAAGACGTCTTTTTACATTTTCAATTGCTTCCTGAAGATTGATTTCGTGTTCCCGGTAGTTTTGTGCACAGATATAGATTTTTTCGCAGAAGTGGTCAAATACGATAAAAGTGTGACCTACGATAAAGGCGCTTTCCGGAATTCCAAGTTCGTCGTTCTGTTTTGCAAGCTGGATTGTATCGCACTTTGCACAGAATTCGTAACTCAAGTATCCCATGCCGGCCGCTGGAAGTGGAAAATCTAAGCCAGGTTCAGCAGGATTTTCAGAGGCGATGTCCTGCAATACGTCGAGAATATCACCGTTTTTCATTGCATATATTGGTCGACGGTCACCGTTTATAATAAGTGCGATTCCGTCATCATCCTGAATTACCCTGAATGCTTCGTCGAGCATAATCATTGAATAACGGTCTTTCCCAGAAGAAAAGTTTGCAGATTCGAGAATAGCTTTTGCATTAAATTTTTTTGCAAGTGAAAAGGGAGTAAATCTGTCTCCCGGAAGAATTTCGTACAGCATCGTGCCTCCTGTATGTTACTATTAGTAGTAACATCTAAAAACAATATACAACTGTTTAATGTTACTGTCAATAGTAACATGTGAAATTATTCTTGATTTTGTTCCCTTGCGGCTTTTCGCTGTCTTGTCACTTTTTTTATTCTCATATCTACCAGAGACTTCAAAATCTGATTCCAGAATACTTTGATTTTAAATCCCACTTGTATTCCCGAAGTAATTAAATCTTCGTTGTCTTCAAAATGCTCGGTGTTTGTAATTATAAAGCGGTAACCTACATTTATGTCGGTCATGAATTTTTTGAAGTAAATTTGTTTCCATCCTATGGTTGGAATCAGGCAGGTGAGGATATCGTAGGATGCACTTGAAGTATCTTCTGTATTGTAGAATAAAAAATCTGCTCCATAGCCGCAGCCGACATAGAGCCATTCAAGTCCTTTTCCAAAAGGGTAGCAGAATACGGTAAGGTCTGTTCGGATACCGGTGCACCAGTCAGAAGAATTTGAAATCTGCGTAGTAGTGGTTCCGATTTGTCCTTTTACCGAAAAATATCGCCAGATTTTTTGTTCGTAGTTCATTCCGATTCCCCAGCCGTTATTCTGCCAGCCGGTAAGGGTATAGGTTAAATCGAAGGAAAAAATATGCTTCAGGGAATGGTTTGGAAGTTTATCAGAAAGCCAGCGGGCATTCATTCCCAAAAAGGTAATTGGTTCTTCATCGTAAGAGGTATCAGCGCCTTCTTCGTAGAATGGGTTTGGAATGTTTGGAAAAAGTTCCTGGTCGGGATCGGTTAGTACTTCCGGGCGGATTCTGATTTTCTTTTTTTTACTTTCTGATTCTGATTCCTGAGTTTCTTCAGACTGTTCTTGAATTTCGATTTCAGATTCGACAGCAGGTTTGGTTTCTGTTTCGGAATTTTGAGAGAACATAGGAAGAGAAATGAAGATTAACGTTGCGATGAGAACGAATAATTTATACTTCAAATCTCCCCCTTATTCAGGTAACGGCTATTCCAGAGAGAATGCTTCGTCAATTCCAAGGCTTATATTAAAGCACTGAACTGCGGCTCCGCTGGCTCCTTTTCCAAGGTTATCGAAGCGGCTTGTAAGCATGATTCTGTCGTCGTTGCCGTAAACAAAAATCTGCATATTGTTTGTACCAGCCAAAGTATTTGCCGGGATGAATTGTTCTGTAAGAGTTCCTTCGCCCATGAAGCCGGCTACTTTTACAAAATGCGAATCCTTGTAGTGTTCGCTCATCATTTCCCAAACATCATGTGCGCTTACTTTTTTGCCAAGAAGTCGGGAGTGAAGTCCAACTGTGACAGTCATTCCCTGAAAATAATCGCAGACATATGGATTGAAAATCGGTTCAAAATCGAGTCCAGAGATTTTTTTCATTTCTGGAAGGTGTTTGTGAGCCTGTGTAAGTGCATAAAGTCGTGGTGAATCAAGTTCGGGATTGCGGTTTGCATCTTCGTACTGAGCGATAGCTTTTTTCCCGGCTCCTGAATAACCTGAAACTGCATGAATGGCTACCGGATAATCTTTTGGCATAATTCCACTTTTTACAAGCGGGTAGCCCAGTGCGATAAATCCCGAAGCGTAACAGCCAGGAACTGCAATGCGTTTTGAACTGCGGATTTTTTCGCGGAAACTTGCGTCCAGTTCCGGAAATCCGTATGCCCATGCAGGATTTGTTCTATGCGCTGTTGATGCGTCGATAATTACTGTATTCGGATTTGTGCAAAGCTCTGCTGATTCGATGGCAGCGGCATCTGGAAGACACAAAAATGTATAGTCAGATGCATTAATCATTTTTGCTTTTTCTACCGGATCCTTTCGTTTTTCATCATCAATCTGCAGAATTTCAAGATCGTTTCGTTTTGCAAAGCGTTCAAAAATCTTGAGTCCTGTTGTTCCTTCTTTTCCATCAATAAAAACTTTTACTGCCATAAAAACCTCGTAAGTAGAATATAACTCTATTTCGGCTTTATGAGAATAGGATTTAGAAAACTGGGTAACATTCAAAGCCAGCCGATTTCAGCTGGTCGCACATTGTTCCTGATGAATTTTCGTCGACTAAAACAGAATAATAAACTGAACCGCTGGAACGTTTTTCTTCCTGAACATAGGCGGTAAATCCTTTGTCGTTTAATTGACTTACAAAATTACGGGCATTTTCTTTGTCTCTGAAAAGACCGAGCTGCTGTTTTTTAGGTTTTTCAGCGTTTGTTTCAGTCTTTGTTTCTGTAGTTGCAGGTGCAGCCGCAACAGTTTCACTTGGAGACACTTTTTCAACAACGACTTTTTCCGGAATTGTATTAAGCGGTTTATCGATGTTTTGTCTTTGCGTAAAATACCAGAACGGAGCCGGATACAACTGAACTTTTCCTGCTACAATTTCTGCTTCTGCTGATTTTGGATACTCTTTTACAAGTGCATCGCTGAATTCTCTTTCACTGGTCAAAAACCAAAGTGTAAGAAGAACCTGTCGTTTTATCGGTTCCATTGCCGGAATCTGAAGGTAGGCCTTGAGCATTGCAATTGGTTCTATAAGATCTGTCTGAGTTTGTGCTTTGCAAAGTGAAGACCATTGTTCGTATAATTTGATTTGAGCCTGAATTCCCGAATTTTTTGAATTGCGAACGGCTGAATTCATGTATTGCTCTGCATTTTCCCAGTTGCCTTCCGAAAGTGCACAGCGAATTGCATCCAGAACAAGCCGTTCGGAAGATTTTTTAGGCATTCCCTGGGCATCTCCGCCTGCAATTCCTGCTGCCGTTGCATAGGATTTTTGTGCATCGGAATATTTAGCAAGAGTTTCCTGAATCGAAGCTAAAAATGCGTATGCTGCTCGTTTTTCTGCCGGGACAGTTATACTTGGAAGCTGTGAATTGATGTATTCAATTGCTTTTTCCGGAGATTTTTTTGCAACGGCATTTTGTGAAAGCTGTTTTGCGGTAAGTTCCTGTGCGTTTAATGCAAGTGAACTAACGAATGTGGTCAGTAAAAGTGCAGTGAGTTTTTTCATACGGGACTTCCTGTTTCCAATTCTGTATTCTGAACATTTTCTTCAGGTTTCTTTTCGATTTTTTCAGGTTCAGATTTAGCAGAGTCAGTTTTCTTTTCTCCTGAAACTGATTCTTTTTCACCCTTTGCAGCTTTCTTTGCCTTTTTAACCCGTTTTGCAAGAATAGAAAAGGTGAACGGCATTGTGAAAATAATTCCGCAGACAAAGGAAATCATGATTGTGATGAAAACCGGAACATTTTCGAAAGATTTTACAATAAGACTTACATTACACTTATTGTCCAGATTGAATCCAACAAAAAATGCAAGTAGTACTACGCTTGCGATAGTTCCTAAAAGTCTTATTACCATATTAATCCCTCTTCATTAATTTGATTCACATTTGCCTATCAAGTTTTACTTTGTAAAACTTGACCTTTGAATGTATGGGGCCAAAGTTACTGCGTAACTTCGGCTACGACTTTTCTTCGCAAAGTCGCCCTTTGAAAGTATGGGGACAAAGTTACTGCGTAACTTCGTCTACGACTTTGTTTTCACAAAGTCGCCCTTTAAAAGTATGACCATTTAAAGATTGTATCTCAATCTGGACAAATTTTCCAATCAAAGATTTGTCGGCTTTGAAGCTTACTTTTTCGTCTTGGGCGGTTTTGCCTAGGAGTTCTTCTT
>CAMHIV010000008.1 GCA_946185185.1 uncultured Treponema sp.
TCTATTTATCAATAAATACAATTCTATCTTCTGTAACCCAGCCGCCGGAATTTCCGAAATGGACAAAAACCCAGCCACCGGTGCGTTGTTCTACTCTTACGCGCTTTCCGCTTTCGATTGAGGCAGATTCACTTGAAATCAATTCTGGTACCGGACGAACCTCTCCACCTTTAAAGATTGCGTATGGAGTTGTAATTACAACAGAAGTAATAATTGATTCTACAAGAAAGAAAATTGTAAACACAGAAAAAACAATTATTCCATGCAATTTTTTCAGGAAAATCATTGCTAAAAGCAAAAGAAGGAAAAATGCAAAAATAATCAGGCTTAGCTTTACAAGAAAATATGTTGGTTCAAAACTACTTTCTGTTATATCCAGACTTCGTTCAAATTCCTTTCGTTCCCTATATTCTGCGGTAAAAGGAATTGAATGTCGTTCTGCGGTTCTAAGCTGAGCAATTTTTTCACAATTTTCAATCGAAATTGGAGCTTTTTCTGTTTTTTTCGAAGGTGTCACCTTTTTTGAAAATGCATAGCCAAAAAGCTCTTCTCCGTCATTTTCGGTTTCAGATTCGAAAACATTTTCAAGAACATTTATCGGAATTTCAGGAAGCTTAAGGTCAACGCGAACTCCATTGTATGAAGTGGCAACTATGTGCAAGTCCGGCAAATATTGGTCCCCACTATAAAGAGGTTCCCATTCAAATTGAGCGACAGGGATTTTTTCTTCCGTAAATTCAGAGCTGCGCAAAGTTCCTCGGGTTATATCGTAACGTTCAAGTTCCCGGAAAATTGCATTCTTTGGAACACTGTAATTGAACGAAACAATCTGCACACCATATTGCAAATAGACTGTAAATATAACCGGAACACCAGCTTTTGTTGAAAAACGTTTTTTTGTTTTCTGCGGTCCTTTTCGAGTCTGAACAAATTCCGTTCCGTCATCAAAACTAACTACAAGCTGAGGAAGAATATTACGCGGGTTTTCCAAAATCGTAATCGGTTCAAATGGAATGCCATACCAGGAGTTGTTCAAATATACCTTAAGGAATTTCAGGCGATGAACACCCGCTTCGGAAAAGTTCAGCCAAAGTTCAATTTTTGTTCCGGTTTCTGAATCAGAATATTCTGAGCGGCGGAGAGAAACGAAATTCACCCCGTTTGGAAGATCTGGAATCTGTGCCTGAACATTTTCTGCTTTGATGTAGGGAATTTTAAGTTCAAAGGCACAATCGTTGTCGCTGAAATTATTCTGATTTACGGCAACAACCCGAAGCTCTCGAATCATACTGAAGGTTAAACGCTGAGCAAATGTATCATGTCCGAAAATAAACAACAATCCCGCTAAAATATATATTTTTAGTAATCCATTATTGAATTTGATTTTTCTGTTTTTTCGCTGTTTTTCCATTGTTTTTTATCATACTCCCTGATTCTTTCAAAAATCGCTTTTTCAAGCGTATCAGAACCATTCGTTTCGCTTACCTGCGAAATACCATTTTCCTTTGCTTTTGCCTCTTTTTCAGAATTTTTAAGGGAAAGCTCCAGATTTATTTTTGCATTCATTTTAGAACTGTCAATTTTCATCGCTTCCCTGAAATAATGGGCGCTGGCTTCAAAATCGCCTTTGCGGTAAGCAATTATTCCGCAATTATAGAGTGTCGCATATTTTACAGGCTTGTCGGCAAAATCAACTACCTGAGCAAATCTGTCCAAAGCGGCATCGTTTTCATTTTGAGAAAGATAAGTAACCGCAAGATCATAAACTGCATATTGCTTTAAAAGCATATCGTTAATCTGTTCTGCTTCATACGCTGACTGGAAAAATCCCGCAACAGAATCATTGTAACGATGCTGATACCAGTTCCAGGTACTCTGCAAAATTGTTTTTGCCCCAAATACCCGTTCCTTGCAGGAAGTAAGCATAAGAACCATAAGTACGATGGAAACCACAGAATGTTTGTGAAGTTTTGAAGCAATTCCATCCGGATTCAATTCGCTGATTATCAAGCCTAATACCAGGAAAAAAAATCCAAAACCCAAAAAGAATTTATATCTTTGAACGGGTTTAAGCTCGTAAGTTACAAAAAAATCATCGTTTATATCCTGGGAATCAGGAAGTGCATTTTTTGTAACTGTATTCTTTTTTATCGAATTTAAAAGTTCCAGTGCTGAACCAGCCTCTGTTGCATCGATGTAAGAAGCCTGTAAATCAGAAATAGGCATTGCAGCGTTCTTTTTCATTACATTTGCACAGGCTGTTTTTAGTTTTTCAAATCGGAGCGCTGTCATGACCGGAGTTTTTCCGTCGCCAGAAATAATCTTTGTTTCGCGCTCTGAACCAAATCCGATAAGGTACACTGAAACACCGCTTTTTATACAATCAGAAAGAGCACCTTCCAAAAGCCCGTCAGTTTCGTCGCCATCGGTAAAAAACCAAATTGTATTTGCTTCACTGGAATTTGCAGGGAATGACTTGAGCGCCGCACGAATTCCTTTTCCAAGGCTTGTTCCCACAGAACTCATTAAATCAGGTGAAAGTGAATCCAAAAGAGATTCAACAACAGAACGGTCTTCTGTAAGAGGAACTACAAGTACGCCATCACCTTTTGCAATTACAACAGAAATTGCAGTTCCATCCATATGAGAAATGAGCATTGAAGCATATTTTTTTGCAGCTTCCAGACGGCTTATTCCACCAGGAGCATCTTCTGCATTCATACTGTAGGAAATATCAAAAACAAGGGAAACAGCTTTTCCTGTTTTTTGAACCGGCTCAAGATATGTTCCCCAGGAAAATCCTGCATAAGCAAGCACAAGCATTACCCAGAAAAACATCATACACACATTTTTTAGAATTATTGTAACCGGGAATCTTTTTATTCTTCGAACGGCCACAGAGTCATCTTCTTTTATGGTGATTTTCTTATAACCCTGCATTACTTTGAGATAGTGTATAACTGCGATAATTCCAGCCGGCAAAAGAAGCAGAAGAGCGTAAAGAGCTTCCGGCCTTTGACAAGTAAAATTCATTAAATAAACTCCTGTAAGCACACACTGCGGATAAACCAGCTCAAAGCAAAAAGAATACCCGCTATAAGAATAAGTTTATCGTAAAATTCGTAATTAACAGTTTTTGAATGATAAGTTTGAACAACACCCTGATTTTTTATTATCACCGAAAGAGCAAGTGAAAAATCACTGAGCGACTGGATTTCAAAAAATCGTCCGCCAGCAATCTGCGAAATTGTGCGCAAAGCAGAAATATCAAAGGTTGAATCCAGAAAACCTGAATATCGCTTTCCTGTAATTGGATCTTCGTATTCAATTGGCACGGTTCCGTCGGTTCCGACACCCAAAGTATAGAGCGTTATATTATTATTAAATGCAAGTTCTGCGGCAGTTTCCGGATGAATTGAACCGGCATTGTTTTCTCCGTCCGTTATGAGAATGATACATTTTTTTGGCGCAGCAGAACTTACCATATGGAAAACAGCTGTAGAAAGTCCGGTTCCAATGGCAGTTCCATTTCCTAAATAACCAATTTTGATATTCTTCAGGCGTTCCATAAAAATCGTTTTGTCTACAGTAGGCGGAATTACGATTGAAGCTTCTTCACCCATTGCAACGACGCCAAAAGAGGCGCCCGGATTATCGTTTACAAGTTCTATAACAGCTTTCTTTGCCATATCAAGTCTTGTAAATGCACCAATATCCTTTGCCGCCATAGAAGGACTAACATCTATAACGAACATTACATCTGTTCCGCGGGAAGTATAAATTCGTTCCTGACGATACAGAACGGGTTCTGCAAGGGCAAAGACAGCAAAACCAAAAGCAAGAACGGCACACACTCGGGAAAGCCATGAAGCAAAATTACGAGGCTTTCTTTTCCAGTCGAAGGATTTTCCATTCCAGTCAGAAACAGTGAGAACAAAGGCTATGCGTGTAAGAAAGCCTGCTCTGCGAAGAAAATACAAGGCCGGAATAAACAATAATAACAAAAAGGCTGCTGGATTATGAAAATCAGGCATTATCTTCCTCTCTCAAAAAGTCTTATAATCGCACGGGAAGTTTCTATTTTTTCAGCCCGCTCACCTTCCTGAAGGCAGGCTTTGTATGTTTTTTCAGGTAATCGTTTTGATTCAAGGGAACCACCAGCAAAACGGATATAATCCATTCGCATAAAAATTTCTACGATTGCTTCCAGATTATCAACCACAAAGCCTTCCAGAACTCCTCCCGTTGCCTTGTTAAACGCGGAAACAAACTGATTTGTACTTAGCGCAAAGAAATTTATTCCAAAGCGGACTGTAAGATACTCGCGAAAAATCTTTTGAATAGCCGTACAGAATGCAATGTCATTAATTTTTTGAGAATTCTTTTCCAATTTTTTCAACTGGCGCAAAGCCCTTTTTGAACTTTTTACATAACGCCTTACAGTCTGTCTTTCCTTCATCTTTGCAGAAAATTCCTGCCAGCGAATTGCAAACTGAATTCCAACGGCTACTAATATAAGGAATACAATAAGGGCCGCATAGACAAAATAGATTGTTCCAGGAAAGAGCAAAGGAGCCGCAAACGGTCTGAGCGAAACATCTTCATTTTGAAGTACAGAAGCAACTTCAATAGCTTCAGGATCCAGTTCAAAAGCAACATTTCCATTTCCAAATACAAGGGAATACAAATCAAATGCAGGAAAATCCAGATATCCCGGCTTCCATGGAATAAATGTAATTACAACGGTATAAAGAGGTCCGTTCCTTTGAAGAACAGCATTCAAAATCGTAAAATTTTCGTTATCAACTGAGAACGGAAATTTTTCAAGAATCAACTTTTTTTCTACAAGCTGCTCTTCATCCGGGAAAAAATCTACGCCGGAACGGAAAGTGTAATGAAGCTGAGCTGTATCACCAACATATATTCGTTTTGGAAGCACAATCTGTTTAATTTCCGACTGCGAAAATACAGAAAATACTGATAAAAGCAAAATTATGGAAAGAAAAATCTTTTTCAATTTTTTCCTCCAGTTATTGAAGCCGCATACTTAAATCTGTGGGCAAAAAAATCCGAAAGCTTACGAACCGCATCCTCTTCTGTAGAAATTGAAAAAGAACGGGCACCGTGACGCAGACAGAATTTTTCCAGGCGCGCAGTACGTTTTCTGTAATCATCACGCCAGGAAGATTTAAATACGTTGGAAAGAGTTGGAAAAACAAGTCGTTTACCAGTTTCAGAATCCACAAAAGGAACTGAACCAAGTTCAGGAAGTTCCCAGTCTGTTGAATCAGTTACCTGGACAGCAACTACATCATTTTTCTGGGCGAGAATTTTAAAAGGTTCTTCCCAGCCGCTCGTTCGGAAATCAGAAATTACAAAAACAAGTGAATGGTGCCGTAATATTTTTGCAGCACCACTTATTGCACTTGCCAAAACTGAGCCCTGTTGTATGTGGTCAACTTCATCCAATTTTGTAAGCAGATGCATGGACTGATTTCGTCCTGCTTCCGGGGTCGAAGAAAAATGGATTTTTCCGTCAAAGAAAACGGCACCCACAGGACTTTCATTTTGTTCTGCAGCAAGAGTCAAAAGAGCGGCAACTTCGGCAGCAGTTTCATATTTTACCCTGCCCTTTGAACCTACAAACATTGAAGAAGAACGGTCAACAATCAAAAAAATCTGAAGTTCCTGGTCTTCGTCGAACATTTTTACAAAGGGCTTACCCATGCGGGCTGTAACATTCCAGTCTATTGCACGAACATCATCGCCCCGCAGATACTCGCGGACTCCGGCAAATTCAATTCCCTGCCCGCGATAAAGCGAACGGAAACTGCCGGACTTCATGGTATCAGCAAGGTGCCGCGCGCATACACGCAAATACGAGGCTTTTTGCGAAAGAGAATCTCTAGAACCTGCAATCAAATGCTGCATCTTTCTATCCTTATTTTACGGAACCGGAATAAAATCCAAAATCTTTGCGATAATATCGTCTGCAGTAATATTATCTGCAGCAGCTTCATACGAAAGAACTACTCGGTGGCGCAAAACAAGCGGAGCAACAGCCTTTACATCTTCCGGCAATACAAAAGAACGTCCGGCAAGAAGCGCGGTTGCCTTTGCACACTGCAAAATTGCAATACCGGCACGAGGAGAAGCTCCAAAAGTAATGTAACGGGTAATATCGTGTTCAGTCTGTTTCTTTTCTGATTTTCGTGTAACAGAAATTATCTGAACAATGTATTCAACGATTTTGTCATCGCAGGAAATCTGACTGTTCAATTCACGGAAGCGGATTAAATCTCGTGCTGTAAGAACCTGGCTTACAGGAACCTTTGAAGCAGCCCCTTGAGTTTTTACGATTTTTATTTCTTCTTCGGCTGTTGGATAGTCCACTGTGAGCTTTAACAAAAAGCGGTCAAGTTCGGCTTCTGGAAGATTGTAAGTTCCTTCCTGTTCAATAGGGTTCTGTGTAGCGAGAACAAAGAAAGGTTCCGGCAATTTATAAGTATCTTCACCGATTGTAACCTGTTTTTCTTCCATTGCTTCCAGCATTGCAGACTGCACTTTTGCAGGTGCACGGTTAATTTCATCAGCAAGGACTACATTTGAAAAAACAGGTCCTTTGCGAACGCTAAAGCTTCCGCGTGACTGTTCGTAAATCAAAGTTCCTGTAACATCGGCAGGAAGCAGATCCGGAGTAAACTGAATGCGCTTAAAATCCAAACCACTGATTTCTGCAAAAGTTTTTACTGCAAGAGTTTTTGCAAGACCAGGTACACCTTCAAGAAGAACATGTCCACCAGCAACAAATGCAGTTAAAATTCCATCGATAAGTGCTTCCTGACCAACAAGACGTTTTTTTGCTTCTGCACGACATTTTTCTACAAGACTTCTAACATTTTCTAAATCTGTTTCATTTATGTTATTTTTTTCCATTTTTAATCCCGAAATTGCATAAATATACAATTTAACGTGTAATTTAATTGACAATAAATCGTCATTTCAGAATAATTCAATTTATCATGTTGAACCCTTTAGCACAAGAATTAAACGATTTATTAAAAGGTACATCAGCAGAAGCTCTCTTCTCTGATTTAGGAAAACGGATTTACTTCCCTAAGGGCATTATCGCTCAGGGTGGCGAAGCAAAGCAGAAAGCAAGTGTTGCAAACGGCACAATCGGAACAACCGTAATAAACGGCAAACCGGCTATCTTGCCTTCAGTTCAGAAATGGGCTCCAGAAATGACTTCTGGTGAACTCGTTGCATACGCACCTACAGCTGGTATTCCTGCAATTCGGGAAGCATGGAAACAGAAGCAGATTTCAAAAAATCCATCTCTTGCAGCTAAAAAAACTTCTCTTCCAGTTGTAGTTCCTGGTCTTACAGCCGGTCTTTCATACATCATGGACTTGTTCGTAGATACAGACAAACCTATGCTTGCTCCAAACCCAAGCTGGGACAACTATGTTCTCATCGCAGAAGCACGCCGCGGTTCAGAGTTCCACCAGTTTGAAATGTTCAAAGACGGTTCATTCAACATCAAGGGACTTGAAGAAACTGCTAAAGCAGAAGCAAAAAAATATGGTTCAGTACGAATCATTTTGAACTTTCCTCAGAATCCATCCGGATACAGCCCTACAACTTCTGAAGTAAAAGAATTGTGCCGCATCCTTAAAGAAATTGCTGAAACAGGCGCAAAGGTTCTTGTTATCAGCGACGATGCATATTTCGGCTTGAACTACGAAGACAATATCGAACCGGAAAGCCTTTTTGCACATATCTGCGACCTTCACGAAAATGTACTTGCAGTAAAAGCAGATGGTCCTACAAAGGAAGACTTTGCATGGGGACTTCGCTGCGGATTCCTTACATTCGGTTGCAAAGGCTACACAGATTCTCAGTACGATGCACTTGTAAAAAAACTTATGGGTGTAATCCGCTCTTCTGTAAGCTGTGCTGCAACTCCAAGCCAGAATCTTATTCTCAAGGCTTTCCAGGATCCAAATAACGACGCAGAAAAAGCTGCATTCCGCAAAGTTCTTGAAGGACGCTACAAGAAAGTCCGAAACTTTGTAGATACTCATAAATGTTCAGGTCTTGAAGCACTTCCTTTCAATTCTGGTTACTTCATGAGCTTTAGAACACTTGGAATCAATGCAGAAGATTTGCGTGTAAAACTCCTTAACGAAAAAGGAATTGGTACAATCCAGATTGATGCAAATACTCTTCGCGTAGCATTCTCCAGCATCGAAGAAGATTTAATCGAAAAGGTTTACACAGAAATCTATGCATCTGCAGAGGAAATGAAGCGTGCTTAAAAAATCATTGCTGTCAGTTTTATTTCTCGTTCTGTTTTCTGAAATATTCTGCGGATGTGCCACAAAAAATCAGGAAAAACGACTCGTAGTATGGACTGACAGCCGTGAACTTGCACCTTACCTCGAAATCTACAATAGAAATCATAAAACAAAGGCGGTTCTTGTTTATAAGGAAAATCTTGCAGCAAGCATTCCGCCTGTACGCGATGAACAGCAGCCGGATATCATAATTGGAAACTGGCTCAAAACTTCAAAAGTAAAAAAAATATTTTCGCCCTTAGATTTTCTTTTTGAACGCAAATATATTTCAACATCATTCTTTTACAGATCACTTTTAGATTCTGGAATTGTAAATCACAAGCATTATCTTCTTCCTGTAAGTTTTAACCTGCCTGCAATTATTTTTTCACGGGAAAACAGCAGTAAAGCGGAAAACAGTTATACAATTTCGCTTGAACAGCTTAAAAAAGCCGGAACAGAATATAACAGATTGAATAAAAAAGGTGCTTACACAGCAATTGGTTTTGCACCTCAGAGCAGCAAAGACTTTCTTTTTACAGTTGCACAGATGAAGGGTGCGGATTTCCGGGAAGAAAAAAATGGAAATCTGCAGTGGAATCAGGAAAGGCTGCAAAAAACTATTTCTTACCTGAACCAATGGATTACAGACGTAAATACAAGTCCACAGACAGAAAGTGATTTTGTTTACAAGTATCTTTCTGTAACAGACGACAAACGGGTTACCAGCGGAAAAACTCTCTTTGCCTACACAACAAGCAGTAACCTTTTTCAGATGACGCCAGAACAGCTTTCTAAAATTGACTTCCGATGGCTGGAATACGAAAATTATATTCCGGTTGAAGATTCAATAAAGATGCTTGGAATCTACAAAAAATCTCAAAAACAGGCTGAAGCCGCAGAATTTATTGCAACTTTTTACAACTCTGACATGCAGAGAGAGTTTCTGGAACGAAAAACAAAAATCAACGCCGATAACCGTGGATTTGGCTTTTTCGGAGGATTTTCTACAATCCGCGATGTAACAGAACACGTTTTACCTGTTTATTACACTTCACTCCTTTCTAATATTCCAGAAGCAGGCACCCTGAAAGTTTATTCCAGAAAGCCGGTAAACTGGGAACGCGTAAAAGATCGTGTAGTTATTCCTTACATCGAAGAATCCGTTGCCGCAGTGCCTGGTAAAAAAGTTCAGACAATTCAAGAACGCTACGCCGAATTGAAAAAACTCGGCTACTAACTTTGCGCTGGGTGAGCGGTCCCTGAGGTTCTCGAAGGGGCTCTCGAAACCTCATTTTTCTATAAACATTTTTTTTTAATCTCCGATTATTTAAATGTCAGGAGGTTAAATTATTATGTCAGTCACAATCAACAGTTATAACTCAATTGCCTCATCGACCAGTAAGCTCTACGTTCCGGTCAGCAAAAGCGCTCTTTTGTATTCACATTTTGAACATGTTTCAGGCTTTGTTGCCAGCAAGGGACAGAATGGAGTTTCAGTTTCTAAAATTCAGATTTTAAACACATTAATCGATCACCTCTCTGCCGTAAAAAGCGGAAAACAGCCCGCTGCAGTAAAAAACGCGAATCCGGAACAGCTTGACGCCATGATTGAAAACTATCAGACACAAATCCGACAGGCAGTAAAAGCCGCAGAAACCATGCCTTACGCCGCTGCAGGAACCCGCCCGGAAGCCGGACTCTTGTTCAATGTAGAAGCATAGTTTTCGAGATAATTGAACAGATATTTTTTTTCATAATCTGGTTATATCCAAACTATTGATTTTTTGATATTTTGATAATATCAAAAATCTACCAGCAGTTTGGGAGTAACTTATGAAAAAACTATCTTTGCGTTCAATTATTGCCGGAACAGTTCTGGCTTTTTCTTTATTTTCCTGCAGTGAAAAAAATGAACTTCATATTTATTCGATAATCCATGAAGAAGAAACACAGGCTCTCTGCGACTTGTTTAAAAAACAAACCGGTATTACAGCTACATATCTCCGGGCAACAACAGGTGAACTCGTAAACCGCATTATCGCCGAAAAAGATAATCCAAAGGCAGATATTTTGCTTGGCGGAGCAACTTCTTACCACATTCAGGCAGCAAAAGCCGGGGCACTGGAACCATACGCTTCTCCACTTGCAGAAAACGTACCTGCATTTGCCCGCTCAGAAGACGGAAGTTACACCGGTTTTTGCGTTCTTACACTTGGAATCGGAATCAATCAAAAGCGCTACAATCAGAAATTCCCTGGAATCGAAGTACCACGCACATGGGATGATCTTTTAAATCCTGCTTACAAGGGAGAAATTGTACTTACAAATCCAATCGCATCTTCAACAGCATATCTTTTCCTTCAGGATCAGCTGCAGCGTTTAGGAAACGAAAAGGGCTGGGAATATCTTTTGACTCTTGCACCACTCGTTGGACAGTTTCCGGATTCAGGTTCAGCACCTGCAAAACTAATTGGAACCGGAGAATATGCTCTTGGCGTTTCTTATCTTCATGCCCTTGCAAAATATAAATCAGACGGTTTTGATGTTCAGCTGGTTGCACCACCACAGTCTGTAGGCGATGTTGACTGCATTGCAATCACCAAAAATACAAAGAATCTTGAATATGCAAAAAAGTTTGTCGACTTTATGCTGTCGCCGGAAGCACAGACACTCATGAGTTCAATAGACTTTACAATTCCTGTAAATCCAGATGCAACTCCTGCAAAGGGTTCTATTCCACTTTCGGAAATTGACTTAATTGACTTTGACACAGACCTTGCCGCAAGAGAAAAATCAAGCGTACTTGAAAAATGGTCAGTTTCGGTAAAATAACAGAAATTTATGAAACTATTCGACTTTAGAAAAAACAGCCGTTCACTTCTTACTCTCTGGGTCATACTGATAGCCTTTTTCACTTTGGGAATAGGCTTCCCTCTTGTGTGCGTACTGTTTTCTGCTAAGCCGGAAGATTTTAAATTCATTTTTACCTCTGAAATATTCAAGGAGGCAATGCGGAACACTTTTTTCGAATGCCTTGCCTCTTCTTCCTCAGCTGTTTTAATCGGGTACATTTTTGCCTACGCAATCACAAAAGCAAAAATCCCGGGTAAAAAGTTTTTTGCTGCAATTCCCTTAATTCACCTTATGACACCGCCTTTTGTAGGCGGGCTGGCCTTTATTTTATTGATAGGGCGGCAAGGCTTTATAACAAAAACAATTTTCGGACTGGATATTTCTCTTTACGGGTTTCCGGGACTTTTAATCGCACAAACTCTTTGTTTTTTTCCGCTTTCATATCTGATTTGCCTTCAGAATCTTTTAGGAATTAACCAGAATCTAGAACAAGCCGCCCGCAGTATGGGCGCAAATAATTTGAAAGTATTTCTTACGATTACACTGCCGCTTTCACTACCGGGAATCATTTCGTCATTTTTATTCATAGCCGTAAACGTTCTGAGCGATTTTGGAAACCCTCTCATTGTTGCAGGGCGATTCAGAGTTCTGGCAGTCGAAATTTATACGCAGCTTACCGGATGGTTGAACACCGGAAAAAGTGCAGTTCTTGGAATTACACTCATTATTCCGTCTGTAATTTTGTTTTTACTGCAAAATAGCATGTTCAAAAAGCACAGTTCCAAAATCGCAGTTGGAAACGGAGCATTATCATTTAAAGATTCTTCGATAGGAAAAATTGGCGACGCCCTGCTCACTGCATTCGTGTATTTTATTTCACTTTGTGTTGTTCTTCAGTTTGTTGCAATCATAATAGGAAGCTTTCAGAAACTCTGGGGCATAAATCTTGAACCAACCCTTTCACACATAAAAGACGTGCTTTCAGGACGATATTCAAAAGCACTTGGAAATTCTATTTTGTTTGCAATTATTTCGGCATTAATCAGCACATTAATTGCCTCGTTCACTTCATACATAGTTCACAGAACAGATTCACCACTTAGAAAAACTTTGGACTCTTTTGCACAACTTCCTTCGGCAATTCCAGGAACATTGCTTGGACTTTCAATTCTTACTGCGGCAGAAAAAATCCACTTTGAAAATTCGACATTTCTGATTGTACTTGCCATGACCATTGCTTTTTTGCCCTTTAGTTATCGAATCGTAACTCAATCTTATTCACTTCTTAAGCCGACACTTGATGACGGAGCCCGTTCGCTGGGTGCAAACCAGTTCTACACTTTTACAAGCATAATTTTCCCGCTTTCTATCGGAGGAATTTTCAGCGGTTTTATATACGCCTTTATCCGTGGAGCAGGAACCTTGAGCGCAGTAATATTCCTTGTTTCGTTTAATACACCGCTGGCCTCTATCAGTATCGTAAATCTTGCCGAACAGGGAGACTGGGGAAAATCCGCATCTCTGGCGCTTATACTTACAATAATAACTTTTTCTGTACTTGCGTTTGGAACTCTTATTTTGAAAGCCTTCCTAAAAAATAATACAGTCTCAGGAGAACAAAATGCCGCAGCTAGAACTTAAAAACATTGATTTTTCTTACAAAGACACAAAAGTTATAGATAATTTTAATCTTACAGTGGAACGCGGCGAATTCGCAACTCTTTTAGGAGAAAGCGGCTGCGGAAAAACAACAATACTCAGACTTATTTCCGGTTTTTTAAATCCAAGTCAAGGTTCAATCTATATCAGAGGTGAAGAACAGAACGGAATTCTTCCTAACCGCCGAAAAATTGGAATGGTTTTTCAGGATTACGCACTTTTTCCTCACCTTACAGTTGAACAGAATTTGTTTTATGGACTCAAATTAAAAAAGGACTTCCGCTCGCAGAAGAAGCAGAGCACCGAACTTGTAATGCAGACAGCAGAAAATCTTGAACTCACCCATTTACTGAACAGATTTCCGGGCGAACTTTCCGGCGGTCAGCAGCAACGGGTTGCGTTAGGCCGTTCACTTGTTCTTGAACCGGAAGTTTTACTTATGGACGAACCTCTTTCTTCACTCGATACAAACCTTAGAATCAAAGTAAGGGAAGAATTAAAAGAAATTCAGCAGAAGCTAAAAATTACAACAATCTATGTTACCCACGACCAGGAAGAAGCATTGAGCCTTTCTGACCGCATTGCAGTTATGAAGGGCGGCAAAGTAATACAGTTCAACAGCCCGGAAAAAATTTATTTCGAACCAAGAGATGAATTCACTGCTGATTTTGTTGGAAGAGCCAATATTTTGCATCAGAACGGCGAAAAGATTCTTGTGCGCCCGGAATGGATAACAATTTCTAAAAACAAGGACACAGAACACCGCGGAACTGTTTTAACAACTTCGTTCTTCGGCGACAGATTCAGATATAAAATCCAACTAAAAACTGGAGAAGAAATCACCGCTTACACAGAAAGCACGGAAGAAAATCTTTCGGCGGGCGAAGAAGTAGGAATTACTTTCCGCCGCCAATGGAAACTGGAACAATAGACAAAACTAATTAGTCTGCAAAACCATCTGGTCGTTTGCAAGATCCTTTTTCTTAATCTGGCGGAAGCGTTCTACAATATCGTCCATTGTAAGATTATTTTTTTCGGCGCCACTTACATCCATTATGATTTCACCGCCATCCATCATAAGAAGGCGGTTTCCATATTCAAGGGCGTGCTTCATGTTGTGAGTAATCATCATTACAGTAAGCCCGTATTCCTTTGCAAAATCGCGGGTAAGTCGCATGATTATATCCGCATTTGTCGGGTCCAAAGCCGCTGTGTGTTCATCCAAAAGAAGAAGTTTCGGCTTTGACATAACCGCCATAAGAAGAGTTAGTGCCTGCCGCTGACCACCGCTGAACTGGCTTACGTTGTCATTCAAACGATTTTCCAGTCCCATATCGAGTCGTTCAAGCTGTTCCTTAAAATTGCGGCGGGTCTTGTTGTTCAGACTTATTGTTAATCCTTTCCAGCCTTTTTTGCTGCAAATCATCATATTGTCTTCAAGACTCATTTTTCCGGCTGTACCCAAAAGCGGATTCTGAAAAATGCGTCCAATATAGCGAGCTCTTTTGTATTCTTTATCAAAAGTAATTTCGCGTTTTTCGTCATCAAGATAAATATGTCCGCTGGTTGGAAAAATTGTTCCAGAAATCGCATTATACAAAGTTGATTTTCCAGCGCCGTTTGAACCGATAACAGTGATAAAATCGCCCTTATTTATTGTGAGATTAATATTTTTAAGTGCGTGATTTTCGTCTGGAGTCCCCTTGTTAAAATACACGTTAAGATTTTCAATCGTAATCATTGTGCCCCCCTGCGTTCGGAAAAAGACAAATGCTTCCTAAAAAATTCTTTTATCGTTACGCCGCCTTTCATATTTGAAACGACAAGACAAATTATAATAAGGATTCCTGTAATCAATTTAAGATCGTTCGGCGTAAGATTTACATAATGACCATATTTTCGAGCAATCAGCATAAGTGCGCGATACAATACCGAGCCCAATAGCACACGCAAAGTCTGCCAGCCGATTTTATTTGAACGGATGATAAATTCTCCCAGCATAAGAGAAGCAAGTCCACTTACAATTACACCAGTTCCGCTTCCGACATCGGCAAATCCGTTGTACATCGCTGCAAAAGCACCTGCAAGGGAAGCAAGCCCGTCTCCAAAGCACACTCCGATTCCACGTACAATCTGAGGATTCACTCCCTGACTTATAATCATCTGTTCATTTGCACCAAGGGCACCCATGGTAAGTCCTAAATCAGTATGGAAGAACAAATCTAACAGAAACTTTAAAAGAATTACAAAAACAATCAGGAACACAAGAATTCCTGTTTCAGAAGGAAGTGACGGAAAAGTTTTTTCAAAAAATGCAGTGATTGAAGAAAAAGGAGTTTCTATGCGAAGAAATGAAATATTTGCACGGTTTCCCATGATGCGAAGATTAACCGAATAAAGCATTGTCATCATAAGGATTCCCGCAAGCAAATCAGGAATACGCAGTTTTGTATAAAGAAGCGTTGTACAAAGCCCCACAACACATCCAAAAACGAAAACAAGTGGCAATGCTACTGGAGCCGGAACTCCGTTCATAAGGCAGACGGCAAGAATACATCCACCCATCGGGAATGCTCCATCCACCGTCATATCGCAGAAATTCAAGGTTCTGTAAGCCATAAATACTCCCAGAACCATGATACCGTATATCAAACCTTCAATAAGTATTGTTTCAAACATAGTCAGAATAATAACTATAATGAAAAGTTTGTTCAAATGGTGGAAACGACACCACCCAACGATTTATTTTTCCTGCAATTTTCCGTCTTTAATAATGAAAGTTGCCTTTTCAAGATATTCAGCAGGAATTGTAATTCCACAGTTTGCGGCTGCATCAAGATCGAAAAGCAGGTCTGAATCTTCCGGCTTTGTCATAAAAAGAACCGGTAATTCAGATGGTTTTGCACCATTAAGAATCTGAACAACCATTTCTCCGGTTGCACGACCAGCCTTGTAATAATTAAAACCACTTGCCATAAAGCAGCCGCCGTCTTTAGCACCAGTAACATCACCACTGAAAATCGGCTTTTTTGCTTTGTTGAATACTGTTACAAGACTAGGAAGTGCACTGAATACAGTATTGTCTGTTGTAAGATAGATTCCGTCTACACGGTCAACAATTGCTTCTGCAGCCTGCTTTACTTCAGAAGAAATAGAAATTGACTGAGTAACCAACTGAAGACCAGCTTCTTCGCAGCCTTTTTTTACAAGTTCAAGACCAGAAAGAGAATTGTCCTCGTTTGAAGTATAAATATAACCAAGAGTCTTAAGACCCGCAATCTTTGCAAAAAGCTTAATATGTTCAACAGAAGGAAGTTCATCGCTCATTCCAGTTACGTTTCTTTCACCGTGTTCAAGAGTTGTAACAAGACCAGCCTTAAGAGGATCTGTTACAGTTCCAAAAACAACCGGAATATCCTTCAATGTGTTTGCAAGTGCAATTGCCACAGGAGTTGCAATACCTACGGCAACAGCAACGTTTTCATCCTTGAATTGAACTGCAATCTGATTTGCAGTATTTACATCTCCGTTTGCATTCTGCAGGTCGTAATCTGCCACAATTCCCGCAGCCTTTATTGCATCCATTACTCCGCGTTCTACATCATCCAATGCAGCGTGCTGAACAATTTTTGCAATACCGATTTTAATTCCAGTCTGTTTTTTACAACCACTTAATAAAATTCCACAGGCAACAGCCCCAATCAACAAAACAGATTTTTTCATTTCTGCCTCCAATACGATTATTATACATGTTTCTATAAATAGTAACAAGAGTTTTTTATTGAATTTAAATTGGATGAATGTCGAGTTGCCGAAGCATTGTTAGAAATTGGCGCGAAGGAGCATTGAGTGGATTGGAAACATTCTGTTTGTTGCTGTCGCGAAGCGACAAACGATAGTTACTTTGCAACGAACAGCATGTAGTGCTATATAGCACGGTTCCGAGACACTCGAGGCGACTGGGAGCCAATTTAAATGCAGATTCATAAACTCGACATTAAATCTATTTATTTCTATAATAAACTATGCTTTTTCTTCAAATCGCTTTATTAGTCGTCGGCTTTGTTCTGCTTGTTAAAGGAGCCGATTTTTTTGTTGATGGTAGTTCGGCAATTGCGCGGATTTTTAATATTCCATCTGTTGTAATCGGCCTTACAATAGTTTCCTTTGGAACAAGTCTTCCGGAACTTGCAGTAAGCCTTACTTCTGCAATTAAATATGTAGACGGAATTGCCTTTGGAAACGTAGTCGGCTCAAACATAGTAAACCTGCTTTTGGTTGGCGGGGCAGCATGTGCAATTGCACCTATGAAAGTAGAAAAATCACTGATGTACAAGGATTTTCCATTTTCCATTCTCATAACACTTGCACTTCTCATAATGATTTCAGATTCATTTTTCATCGGAATAAGAAACGATTCTATTTCCCGCACAGAAGGTCTTATCCTGCTAATCTTTTTTGTAATCTTCATGTATTCAACCATTTCTTATGCACTAAAAAATCCTCAGGAATCAAACGAATCAGAAAATACAAATAAACCTTCTGCTCTCAAAAGCATAATCATTGCAATTTTAGGACTCGCCGGTGTAATTGCGGGCGGTCAGCTGGTTGTAAAAAGCGCAACATTTATTGCAAAAGCCGCCGGAATGAGCGAAACACTGATTGGACTTACAATAGTTGCCTTTGGAACAAGTCTTCCGGAACTGGTAACGAGTGTAATTGCCGCTCGCAAAAACGAAAATGACATCGCAGTGGGAAACATAATCGGTTCAAATATTTTCAACATCCTTTTTATACTAGGACTTTCAACTTCAATCAAACCGCTGCTTCTGGATTACTTCTGCGAAACCGACACTCTTATTCTTCTTGTTGTAAGTGTGCTGGTTTGGATTCTTGCCCGTCCAAAATTCCGGCTTTCACGAGTATCCGGAATCATCATGCTTTTGATTTATGTTTTATATGATGTATACATTTTTGTCCGGGAATTGAAATGAGCTCTTAAAAATGATACTATAGTTACACTTTCCCACTAAAAGAGGTTTTTTGAAAAATGCCGTATTCAGAACCAACTGATCTTGCGATTATTGCATGCCCTGGCGGAGAAGCCTTTGCAGATGCTGTAATCACGCATTTAAAACACATGTACAAACATCGTTTTACTCTCAAAAACGATGCAATTTCAAAGCGCTACGACCTTACAAAGGAACAGTTAGTAAAGGACATCAACCTTAGAAATGACCTTGAAACTTCTGACCTTGTTATCAGAGGCGCAACAGACAAGTATCGTGCTCCAGTTTTCAAAGTAGACACAACATTCACTTACTTTGCAAATGGAGAAATCAAGACAGAAATCAATGAATCTATCCGCGGAAAAGACGTATTTATTTTCCAGGACGTAGAAAATCACGAAGTTCTGAAATTGAACGGTGGAAAGACACAGCTTTCTCTTTCTGTAAACGACCACCTTATGTGTCTTTTGAACACAATCGATTCAGTTCGCCAGGCAGGTGCTTCAAAAATTACTTTGGTTGTACCAGTTTATCCATACAGCCGCCAGCACAAAAAGAAGGGTCGTGAAGGTCTTGCAGCAGCAATGCTCGGTCATGTATATGAAATGCTCGGTGTTTCAAGAATCATTACTCTCGACATCCACAGCCGCGAAATCGTAAACGCATTCAGCACAATCAACCTTGAAAACCTCCACGCTTCATACCAGATTATCCGCGAACTCAGCAAAATCGTTGACCTCACTGGTCAGACAGAAGATATGGTTGTAGTAAGTCCTGATACAGGCGCTATCGACCGCAACAAGTTCTACGCTTCAGGATTGAAGCTTCCTTTGGCAATGATTTACAAGGAACGCGACTATTCTGTAGTAACAATGAACGCAAAAGATACAAACATTAAATCTGTTAAGCTTTTGGGTGATGTAAAGGGTAAAGTTGCATTCCTTGCAGACGATATGCTTGGAACTGGTGGAACTTTGCTTAAGGCTATGTCTTTCTTAAAAGACAACGGCGCTACAAAAGTAATCGCTGCAATCAGCCTTCCATTCTTTACAGGAAACGCAATCGAACTTTTCGACGAAGCATATAAGAAGGGACTCTTCTATCGCGTAATCGGTACAAACGCTGTTTACCACGAAGAACTCCTTAAAAAAGAATGGTACATTTCTACAGATGTATCGGGTCTTTTTGCAAACGTTATCACACGCATCCATCACAATCAGTCAATTGGTGATTTGCTCGACAACCGCAATATCATCGAAAAGATTGTAAAAACACAGCAGGAAAGCGGCGACAAACCAGCTGCAAAAAACTAAATCTTGCATAACATCTTATGTGCAGACATTGGAACGACTTCGCTTAAAATTGCCCTGATTTCGGAGCAAGGCGAAGTCGTTTCTTTTTGCAAACGAAATTTTAATTCCGAAAAAAGCGATTACATTGCAAACCAATGGTTCCAGTCATTTTTGAGCGGCGCCATTGAATGCATTTCTTCCATAAACGAAAATGAAGTAACTGCTATCTGCATTTCCGGGAACGGGCCGACTGTGGTTTCACAAAACGGCCGTACAGTTTTATGGAACTCAAATCTTAAAAACGAGCTCAAAAATCTTCCGGAAACAAAATCACTTTTTCTTCCGCAGCTGGCCGCTCTAAAAACTTTTTTCCCTGACGAATGGAACGGAAGCCGATTTATTTTTTCAGGCCCGGAATACATTATTTACCGACTTACAGGTAACGCAATCACTGTTCTCCCGGAAAAACGCTTCGAATCCGCCTACTGGAACGAAACTGAGCTAGTAAAATTCAACATCGAAAAAGAAAAACTACCGGCTTTTGTACTGCCGGGCTTTAACGCCGGTAATATAACAAAAGACATTTGCCGTGAACTGGGACTGGAAAAAGCAATTCCTGTTTTTTGCGGCGGACCGGATTTTATAACCGCCCTGATTGGAACGGGAACATTACGAGAAGGAAAACTATGCGACAGAGCCGGAAGCAGCGAAGGAATCAATTTCTGCAGTTCAAAGCCGGTTAGTTCACCCATTTTAAGAACTCTTCCATCCGTAATTCCAGGGCTATGGAACATCTCTTTTATCATCGAAAAAAGCGGCAGTTTAATCTCTGCGTTCAGGGATGAAATAAGCTCTCTAGAAGGAAAAGAACTGTCCTGGTCAGAAATTATCGATTATTCATTCAACGACAAAAACAGCGAAGGATGGCGTATTCTTTCTGAAATAATTGAAAAGAACAAAACTGCAATTAAGGAACTAAAAAAACTGGCAGAAGAAAATAAACTGCCGATTGAAAACAAACTTTTTATCACCGGCGGACAGGCAAAAAATTCAAAGTGGCTTACCGAAAAAGCAAATGAACTCAATATTCCGATTACAACCGGAAACATTCAGGATGCAGAATTATTAGGAAATGCAATAATCGCTTTGACCTCTCTTGGAATTTTCAAAAGCTGGCAGGAAGGAGCCGACGCACTTGTAAAAGAAAACCAGATTTTTCTTCCAAAAACAGATGACGCTCAAAAATTCCGCGTGTTTAAGATTCCACAAAACTTAAAGGCAATTATTTTTGATATCGATTCAACACTCTACACAAGCTCGGCTTATGCCTTTGAACAGGTAGATGCACAAATCCGATTTTGGGCAAAAAAACAGGGAATTTCAGAAGCCACAGCAAGAAACAGAATCAGCGAATTCAGAAAAAACTGGTCGGCTCTTCATAACGGAAAAAAAATCAGTCTTGGAAACACTTTTACTCACTTTGGCGTAACAATCGAAGAAAGTATCGAAATGCGAAGAAATCTTCTGGAACCAAAAAACTTCCTGGACAGAGATGAAAAATTAATCGAGACAATAAAATGCCTGAAGCAAAAATATAAACTCATCTGCGTTACAAATAATCCAGAGCTTCCGGCAATAAAAACGCTTAAAGCACTCGGAATTGCAGAACTTATTCCAGATGTCATCGGGCTGGATACTTCCGGAAAATCAAAGCCGGCGCTGGAACCTTTTGAAATCGCCCTAAAACGATTAAACTCAAAAGCAGAAGAAACCCTTGCCATCGGGGACCGTTACGACATGGATATTTCGCTTCCTCTGGAAATGGGAATGGGCGGAATACTGGTATCCGGCGTAAAAGATGTGTACAAACTTCCAGAAATTTTATTACGCTCCCTGAGCTTGTCGAAGGGTGCTTCGAACTGACTTTACATGGTGGTTTCGAGAGCCTCAACCACCGCAAAACAAATCCAGAAATTTTAAGATGATTATTTTTCTGCTTTAGGCTACACTATCTGCATGTCAGAATTTAATGAAAACACAGTTTATATCCTTGATTCCTACGGATTAATTTTCCGCTGCTATTTTGCATTTATTTCACGCCCTCTTACAAACGCCCGGGGCGAAAACATAAGCGCCCTTTTTGGATTTTTCCGAAATCTTCACTATATTCTTGAACATTATAAACCCGGCTACATTTTTGCCGCCATGGATTCAAAAACAAAAACCTTCCGCCACGAATTTTATCCTGAATACAAGGCAACCCGTAACAAAACCCCGGACGACCTTCACGCTCAGATTCCGTGGATTTGTGAAATCCTTGAAAAAATGGGAATTCCCGTTCTTCAATGTGACGGCTACGAAGCCGACGACATAATTGCTACTGTTGCAAAAAAATGTGCCGAAACCGGACGCACCTGCCGTATTCTTTCCGGAGATAAAGACCTTATGCAGCTGGTAAACGAAACAACACAAATCCTAAAACCGGATGCAGGAACAGCCTGGAAAGTTACCGGTGTAGAAGGCGTAGAAGCTGAATGGGGCGTAAAACCAGCTCAATTAATGGATCTACTTTCCCTTTACGGCGATACGGCAGACAATATTCCCGGAGTTCACGGAGTCGGTGTAAAAACCGCAGCAAAATTACTTTCCGATTATTCAAATCTGGATGGAATTTATGCACATATCGATGAAATCAAAGGTGCCATGCAGAAAAAACTCATCGACGGTAAGGAAAATGCCTATTTTTCTCAGAAACTTGTCCGCCTGTGCGATACAGTTCCATGCGAGCAAATCGAAAAAGCAATGAACGAAAAATCGGACCTGCATTTTTCCGAAGCAGCAACTCTTCTTTCAAATTATGGAGCTTTTCAGGCAGCAAAACAGTACAGCGAACTTGCTTTAAGTAAAGGTGAAAAACTTACAGGCGGGGAAAGCCTTCCCCTCGGCTCAACTACGGAACCATCGCAAAACTCCGGTTCCGCATTTTCGCCTACCCCTTCTTCAAAGCCGGAAGGTTCCACCTATCGCGATTATTTTGTAGAAAACGCAGCCTCGAATATCAAACAGAATCAGGGAAATTACGCTGCCATTACTGATATTGCAAAACTCCGCACATTTATTGACGAAGCGATTTCCAGCGGAACAATTGCCTTTGACTGCGAAACGGATGGTCTTGATACTATAAAAGCAAATATTTTGGGATTTTCCCTCAGTTTCAAAGCAGGTTCTGCAGTTTATGTACCACTTTCCAAGGGCGAAAATCTTTTTGAATCAGATTACCTTTCTAAAAACGAAGCTTTTGCAGAGCTGTCACGACTTTTTGAAAATGAAAATCTTACCATCGTAATGCATAACGGAAAATTCGATCTTAAAGTTCTGGCCAGTAACGGACTTTTTTCGAACAAAAAAATCGAATTCAAAGCAAAACTTGCAGACACGATGATTGCCGCCTGGCTCATTAATCCAGACCGCACCGGCAAAAATTCCTACAGTCTTGAAGGTCTTTCCGAACTGCTTTTAGGCTTAAAAGGAATTGAATTTACTGACATTGTAAAAAAAGGCCAGACCTTCGCCGATGTGCCGCTTGAACAGGCCGTTCCATACGCAGCCGAAGACGCTGATTTTACACTCCAGCTTTGGCAAAAACTTTCTGCTGAATTGAAAAATCCTGAATATCCGCTGGAAAATCTTTTTGCAATGGAAATGGAACTTCTTCCGGTTCTTGCAAATATGGAACTTAGCGGCATTCACCTGGATTCAAACGCTCTTAACGAATACAACAAAGAGCTTACCAAAAAAATTAATGAAGCAGAAAAAGCAATCTATCAGGAAGTCGGACACGAATTTAATATTTCTTCGCCAAAACAGCTTCAGACTGTACTTTTTGAAGAACGAAAACTTAAACCAGGCAAAAAAACTAAGACCGGCTATTCTACCGACACTTCTGTACTTGAAGAACTTGCAATGTACGATGTCGTTCCAAAAATGATTCTTGAATACCGTGAAATGGCAAAATTGCAGTCCACTTATGTAGAAACCTTGCCGAAACTCACAGATTCAGAAAACAGGATTCACACCGATTTTGTTCAAACCGGCACTTCAACAGGGCGCCTTTCTTGCCGCGAACCAAACCTTCAGAATATTCCTGTAAGAAATGAAGCTGGCCGCAGAATAAGAAGTGCATTCACTGCACCAGAAGGCAAGGTTTTGATATCCGCCGACTATGCACAGATTGAGCTTGTGGTTTTAGCACATCTTTCGGGCGATAAAAATATGTGCAAGGCATTTATCGACGGAACAGATGTTCACAAAGCAACAGCCGCTCTTATTTATGGCGTAGAACCTGAAAATGTAACACCGGAAATGCGCCGTACAGCAAAAACTATCAATTTCGGCGTAATATATGGAATGAGCGCCTTCCGCCTTGCACAGGATTTAGGAATCAGCCGAACTCAGGCAAGTCAATTTATAGAAAACTACGATAAGCTTTATGCCGACATCACTCGCTTTAAAACAGAGACAATCGCAAAGGCAGAAGATAAAGGCTATGTAGAAACAATTTTGGGTCGGCGCCGTCCAGTTACGAACATAAACAGCCGCAACAAAATAGAAAAATCAGCCGCTGAACGTGTTGCAATAAACACACCAGTTCAGGGGTCTGCAGCGGATATTGTAAAAAAAGCAATGCTGGAAGTATCTTCGGCTCTAAAAGAAAAGGACAACGGCACCCGCCTTTTACTGCAGGTACACGACGAATTGATTCTTGAATGCCCGGATAACAATTCAATCATCGAAGAAACAATTTCGCTCGTTCGAAACAAAATGGAAAACGCAGTAAAACTCAATGTTCCTCTGCGGGTTTCAATTGAAAACGGCAAATCATGGGGGCTTTTCCACTGATGATTTTTTGCGTTACGGGAAATATGGCCGCCGGGAAGAATTATGTCTGCTCAATTTTTGAAAATGCCGGCTGGTTATGCATCGACGAAGACAAAGTAGCTCACGAGGCCATAAAAAAAGCCACCCCAAAAATCTGCAAAGAATTTGAAAAAGAAGCCAAAAAAGCAGGAATCTTTCTGCAAAACCTGGACGGCTCATTAAACCGCAAAAATCTGGGTGCACTGCTATTCCCAAATCCGGACCTATTGAACCGCCAGGAAAATATAATTTACCCGATTGTAATAGGAGAAACAAAAAAAATTATTTCGCAAAACAGTGATAAAAATATAATTCTGAATGCCGCCGTCCTTTACAAAACCCCGGAATTATTGCAATTGTGCCAGAAAATAATTTTTATAACGGCTCCAGCTTTAATCAGAATTATTCGTGCAAAAAAACGAGATAACCTTCCACTGCGCCAGATAATCAGCAGAATCATTTCTCAAAAAAATCTTCTCGAAAAATACAAAAAAACAGGAATAGAACTCTGCATCATTTCTAATTTTGGAAGCAATAAGAAACTTATAAACACTATAAATAAAAAAATCCTAAACTAATTTTCTGAAATTCCGATAGAAAAGTAATGGGTCGGGAAGACCGCAAAGGAATGCGATATGGAACAGAAAAGATTATTATGGATTATTGCCGCTGTAGGAGTTTTTCTTCTGGTAGTTTTGGGTGCTGCCTTGATTATTTACGCTCCGGCTTCAAAAACACCGCAGTCAATTGCATCAATTACCAAAAACAATAATAAAGCTGCAGCAAACGGCTGGATTTCACTTGCTCCAGCAGCAGAATCAAATTCTTCAGAACAGACATCTCTTGAACCACCTCATGCAGAAGAATTCAACTACGCTCAGAACGGCTTTGAAATGCCAAAACCGCTTAACCTTGAAGGCGAACAGAAGCTTGGTTCACCAGAATTTGCTTCCGGCACAAACACAGAAAAATCTGACAACGAAATTAAGATTAACGAAATTACAGTTCATGCAGAAAAAGCAACTGTAATTGCAGATAATGTAATTACAAAGCCTGTTTCAACAACAATCGATTTGAATGTTGCTTCGGCTGCAAAAACAGCTCAGAACACAACTTTGCCAAAAACAAATACATCTGTTCAGGCAAAAGACAATGTAAAGAAAGTTGAAGCACCAAAATCAACTTCAGTTGCATACGAATCAAAAAAGGCTCCGGCAGCAAATACAGCAAAAAAAGTTTCTGCACCTAAAAAGCCGGAAATCATTCAGTATTGGATTCAGGTAACAGCTTTGACAAGCCGAAAAAGCGCTGATTCAGCACGCGAAGAACTTGCTAAAAATCAGATTACCGCAGACGTATTCACATACACAAATAATAAAAACCAGCTGTTCTACCGCGTTAGAGTTGGCCCATACACAACAAAAACTGAAGCAGAATACTGGCGCAACAAAATCTCACAGATTGACACCTTTGCAAAATCTGCAAGTTACGTAACAACAACAAAAACTGAACAGTTGTAATTTTAATAAAAATTTGCGGTGGTTGTGTTTCGACTTAGCTCAACAACCAAGGTTCTCGAAACTACCCTAAAATTCAGTTTTTTGAATGAAAGCCATAATAA
>CAMHIV010000009.1 GCA_946185185.1 uncultured Treponema sp.
CACAGTTTTGAAAAGTCGAAATTCTTTCAAATGCCTGTGCAGAAAGCAAGCCGGAAATAATTCCAAGAGTAGAACTAGTATTTGATACGATTAAAACTGAATCCATTTAAAACTAGTTATTTCCGTTAGTTTCAGAAGATTCAACCAGAGCATTAACAGTAACATCTGGCAAAACTGATTTTACAAAATCACTTGATTTCATAACTTCAAGCGCATCTTTTAATGAATCTGGCAATGCTTCAAGCTTGCTCGATTCAACTTCGTCAGCATTATAAGTATTTATCAAAAGTTCAGGTGCAAGTTTTGCATTCTGTTCAATTCCTTCGATGCCGGCAGCGATTATGAGAGAAAGCGCTGCATACTGGTTACAACTAGGATCCGGTGAACGCAATTCAATTCTGCTACGGTAACCTTCACCGGCAAATGGAATACGAATCAACTGGCTTCTGTTTCCGCGGCTCCAGCCGATATACTTTGGCGCCTCAAAATAGCCAAGGCGTTTGTAAGAACTTTCAGTAGGATTCAAAACGGCAGTAATTTCACGAATGCGATTCATAATTCCTGCAATAAACGCATTTGCTTCGCTTGAATCAGAATTGCTTTCAAAAATATTTTTTCCATCTTTCAAAACGGAAATATTTATGTGAAGTCCGTTTCCCGGCTTATCTGCAATTGGTTTTGGTGAAAAATCAGCGTGAAGTCCATTTCGGTTTGCAACTGTTCGAACAACCGTTTTGAATGTAGAAAGATTGTCGGCTGCCTTCACAGGATAGTCATACTTAAAATCAACTTCGTGCTGTCCAGGACCTGCTTCGTGATGACTCACTTCCGGCTGAATTCCCATCTGTTCAAGAGTTATACAAATATCACGGCGAACATTTTCCCCCCTATCAAGAGGTGCCAAATCACAATAACCGCCATTATCATGAGGAATTGCAGTAGGATTACCTTTTTCATCCAGCTGGAACAAATAGAATTCGCATTCCGTTCCAATTTTAATTTCGTAGCCCTTTTTTTCTGCCATTTCCACTTCGTTCTGAAGGATTCTTCGTGTATCGCCTTCAAAAGGAGTTCCATCCGGATAACGAATGTTGCAATAAAAACGAACTACACGACCATGCTGCGGACGCCACGGCAAAACAGAAAGAGTTGATGCATCTGGAACAAGGAACAAATCACTTTTATTTACGCTCAAAAAACCTTTTACATTACTTGCGTCAAAAGAAATTCCGCTCTTAAAAGCTCTTTCCAGCTCACAAGGCTGAATCGAAAGACTTTTTATTTCTCCAAAAATATCTGTAAAAAACAATTTGATGAATTTTACATCATTTTCCAAAATATATTGCAAAACTTCACTTTCTGTATATTCCATTGGGGTTCTCCACTGAATTTGATTTTATCTTAACTTTTGATAATTGTCATTATGTGATAAAATTAGAGCATGAATAAAAAAATAAGCCTTCAGAAAATCGTTCTTTTTTCAACTTGTGGAATATTCCTTCTCATTGTACTTTCACTTTTGATTCTTGCGATTGCTTCAAGAAAACCAGTTGCCGCTTTCTACGGAATTCCGGAACGAAACCAGAAACAAATTGAAACTATTCTGCAAACGACTCATACACGACGAAACAAAAAATCTTTGCCATACGAAATCGTTACATTGGATAGTTCTGTTTCTCTGCAAAAAGCCTTGAAAAGTTCAAAAAAGCCAGCACTTCTTTTTATAAACAACGGAATGAATGCCGACTACGCTGCAAAGCTTGCAATAAAATCTGGCAGCGGATTTGAATCATCAATTTTGTCTCCAATGACAAGAAGCGTAAAACAGACTGCAATTGTTCAAAAAGATAAAGTTTTTGCAGTTCCTCTTTTGCTGGATAATTATGAAATCGATATTTCAAATGTAAAATTCCAGCCGGAAGCAATTGAAAATGTTTTTACCCTTGATGAAATGGAAAAACTTGCAAAAATCTCTAAATCTTCTACCAGGGCGCCTATTATTTTTGCCGCCGCCGAAGACGAAATCTTCCTGGATATTTTTGGAGCCTTTGTTGAATCCATTTCGGGAAAAGAAAAATACGAAAGTGCCGTAAAAAAAATTCAGCAGTCAATTTCAGTTGGAAAATCTTCCAGAGTGGCTTTTGCAAATCTGCTTACAGAAATGTGCGCTCCTGACGGGGAATTTTACGAAACTGTACAACTTTTTAAGAAATGGGAACAAACGGGCATTTTGCCAAAAAATTACCTTCAATTCCAGAATAAAGACGTTACCGCTTACATGGCTACCGAAGAATTGAGCGCCATCGTAATCATGTCACTTACAAAACACAGAAGCACAGACAGAAATGTAATTACAAAATTCACTTCTAGTTTCATTCCTTCTGCAAATATTAGCGACAAACGGAATTTTACGATTCCAGTAACTTATGGAATACTTTTGAAAAAAAACAAAATTGCAAAAAAATCGATTGAAATGCTTGCCGGCGATTTACAGCAGCATCTTTGTAACAAAACAGGACTTGCTCCAGTTCTTTCAAACTGCGGCGTTCCAGACCACCAGAGTGATGATGTTCGTTACTGGGTAGCAGCTACAGACAAACCGCTTGCTCCACTCAGTAACGCCGCTTTTACGAATAAGCCTAACCGCACTGCATTTGCCGAAGCATTAAGAAGCCTGCTGCGATAGCTTCGGTAAATGCGAACGATTAAAATAAATTAAAGCTGTTTCATAAGGTTACACATTTCAATTGCACCAAGAGCGCAGTCGTAACCTTTATTTCCGGCTTTTGAACCAGCACGTTCAATTGCCTGTTCAATATTTTCTGTTGTAATTACGCCGAACATTACAGGAAGGCCGTTTTTCATTCCGGCCTGCGCAATTCCCTTAGAAACTTCTGCACATACATAATCATAATGTGTTGTAGAGCCACGGATTACAGCTCCTACAGCGATGATTGCATCGTATTTTCCGCTTGCAGCCATTTTGTCTGCAATTACAGGAATTTCAAAAGCGCCTGGTACCCAAACAGCTGTGATGTTTTTTTCTTCAACACCGTGGCGTACAAGACCGTCTACAGCACCGCCCAAAAGTTTATTAACGATGATTTCGTTAAAACGGGAAGCAATAATACCAACCTTCATTCCGGCTGGTGCTACAAGTTTTCCTTCAAGTAAATTAATTTCGTTCATAATATCTCCTGTTTTCTATAATTTTTCTGTAAAAATATGCCCCATTTTGTCCCGTTTTGTTTTAAGGTAAAAACGGTCGTATTCCTGAGGCCGAATTTCAATCGGTTCCCGCTTGTTTACTTTTAGTCCAAAACCGTCCAGACCGTAAATCTTTTCGGGATTGTTTGTAAGAAGCCTTAAAGACTTACATCCCAAATCACGAAGAATCTGAGCACCTATCCAGTATTCCCGAAGATCAGGTTTAAAACCGAGCTTTACGTTGGCTTCAACAGTATCGTAGCCCTGTTCCTGCAGAGTGTATGCCTTAAGCTTATTGATAAGACCAATTCCACGGCCTTCCTGACGCATGTACAAAATTACGCCACGGCCTTCTTCTGCAACCTGGGCCATTGCCGCATGAAGCTGAGGACCGCAGTCACATCGCTGGCTTCCAAAAACGTCGCCGGTAAGACATTCAGAATGAACGCGGCAAAGAACGTTTTCGCCGTCAGTCAAATCTCCGCGAACCAGTGCAACGTGGTGTTCCCCGGTAATATCGTTTACATAGCCGTAAATATCAAAATCGCCGTATTCAGTCGGGAGCTTTGCCTTTGCTTCCCGCACAACATGCTTTTCGTGCACCCGAAGGTAATCCTGCAAAGCCTTGATTGTAATAAACTTAAAGCCGAACTTTTTTGCCATTTCCCAGAGCTTCGGAGTACGCATCATAGTTCCGTCATCGTCCATGATTTCACAGCAGAGGCCGCATTCCTTAAGACCTGCAAGTCGGCACAAATCAACGGTTGCTTCAGTGTGTCCGTTACGAACAAGAACTCCGCCCTTACGCGCAATCAGCGGAAACATGTGTCCTGGCCGGCGAAAATCTTCCGGTTTTGAATCAGGATTTACACACGCCAGAGCCGTAATCGAACGTTCTGCCGCTGAAATCCCTGTTGTCGTTGTTTTGTGGTCAATTGAAACAGTAAACGCTGTTTCGTGGTTGTCAGTATTTTCTGCAACCATCGGAAAAAGGTTCAGCTGTTTTGCAATATCATTGCTCATTGGAGTACAAATCAGACCCTTTGCATGGCACGCCATCATGTTGATGTTAGCCTGTGTGGCAAATTCTCCGGCACAAATCATGTCGCCTTCGTTTTCACGGTCTTCATCGTCAGTAACCAGAATAATCTTTCCGGCCTTCAAATCCTCAAGAGCTTCTTCAATAGTGTTATATTTGTAGTCCATTTCGAACTCCTTTCCATTTTTATTCTAGGGCTCCGGCTACGCCGTCGGTGGCTCCAGTATTCCGCTTCGCTCATTCCTCCATTCTGGTGCTTTCGCTCCTTCGACAGGCTCAGGACCTCAATCACCGCCATTCCGGAACGCCTCCGGCGCCCTTCCATACCCTAGCCCAGTTCGCAGACCGCGGTGGTTGAGGCTCTCGAAATCACCAATTTAGTTCAACAAGCCCTTCCTACCTGCGGAAAATCATTGCGTCCTCCGGCAGAAAGCACCACACTTCAGCTTCTTTTCTAATCCAGGAAGAGTCTTCCATCCACATTCCAAGCCGCAGCCGGATTTTACACCAGTTGCCCTTTTCGCCTTCCCGCTCTTCAGTTTTGCATACTTCAAGAATCTTTGCCTTAATGCCACCTTCCATCATTTCAGGCATGCCCAGGGAAGAGCCTTTTTTACCGGCAACATCAGTTTCAAAAAACTCAATCGGTGTATAAATGCGAACTTCTTCATGTTCTTCAACAGCAGGTCCGGCAAAAGCCAGAGCGCAGGTAAAGAACATCACCAGCCCAGCAATTCTTTTCATAACTCTCACCTAAAAATCACTTTTATTTAAGCCAGTTCAAAAGCTTTTCATCACGGGCAGCCTGATCCACTCCGGTGGTGGTTCCGACAGGCTCAACCACCGTCCCCATCAGCTTCTGCACATATTTCCCGATTACATCGTTTTCAAGGTTCACAAGGTCCCCGGCTTTTTTTTCAAGCAAAGTTGTTTCTTTTCCGGTATGAGGAATTACACTTACGGCAAATTCTGCGTCATTCACTTTTGCAACGGTAAGGCTTATTCCGTCAATTGCAATGGACCCCTTTTCAATAATCAGGTTCAAAATTGCCGGTAAAGCCTTGATGTAAACCCACACCGCATTTCCGTCATTTTCTGTTTTGGAAATAACGCCGGTACCGTCAATGTGGCCGCTTACAATGTGACCGCCAAAACGTCCGTCTGCCGCCATAGCCCGTTCCAGGTTTACTCCGTCACCTTTTTTTAAGGAGCCAAGGCTCGATCTCTTTAAAGTCTCAGGCATAACGTCAGCAGTAAACTGATTTTTAGTCATAGTTGTAACGGTAAGGCAAACGCCGTTTACAGCAATGCTGTCTCCAAGTTTTGTGCCTTCAAGCACTTTACCAGCCTGAATTGCAATGCGGCCGTTTCCCACAGAAAGAATTGTGCCTTTTTCTTCAACAATACCAGTAAACACGCCTTCCTCCGTTAAAACAAAAAAGCTCCGGATATTCTCCAGAGCTTTAATCGTCAAAAATAAAGCGAAGGCCATTCTGGCTTCGTCTACTTCTTCCATCCAGACTTTACTGTCGGTCAGGGAATCACACCCTGTCATGCCTTTCGGCTCGCTGACTTACAATTAAAAATTGCTCACAGCCGGTGAGGAATTTCACCTCGCCCTGAAGTTAGTCATATATTACTCGATTTTATAATTCGTTACAACAGCAAATGCCCGCATGCCGAGTTAAAATTATACATCATGAAAATTGGCTACCAGTCGCAAAACACTGTGTAAAACCGTGTGCTAGCACACTACATGCTGTTTGTGTTAGGGGAACCTATAAACTTGTCGCTTGCGCGACAACCACAAACAGAATGTTTTTCCACAGTGCCTCGCTCCTTCGCGCCAATTTTCAAGTGCCTTCAAAACTCGACATGCGGTCACTTACTACAGTCACTTCTCCCGCAATTGCTAACATTGGTTCATTTTGATATATTGAGAATATGAGTGAAAAAATTACAGACTGCCCATGTGGCTCAGGAAAAAAATACAGCGAATGCTGTGAACCAATTATTAAAGGAACAACAAAAGCCGCTACTCCAGAAGCATTGATGAGAGCTCGCTATTCTGCTTATGTTGCTCACGAAATCGACTTTATTATTTCTTCTTGTGAAGAAGGCGAAGGAATTGCCGACATCGACAAGGAAGCAACAGAAGAATGGAGCCGCCAGTCAAAATGGCAGGGCTTGAAAATTCTCCGTACAGAAGAAAAAGATGATGAAGGAATCGTAGAATTCATTGCAGACTACACAATGAATCAGATGATTGAACATCACCATGAAATCGCTGGATTCAAAAAATTCAACGGTGATTGGAAATACGTTACAGGAAACATCATTACTGAAACTGTAAAACGCGATGGTGCAAAGATCGGACGCAATGATCCATGCCCATGCGGAAGCGGCAAAAAATATAAAAAGTGCTGCGGTAAATAACAGGTCACAGTATTTATGTCAGAACGAATAATCACAGGCTTTCATGCAATTGAAGAAAAAGTTTTGCGCGCAAAGGATTCTGGAAATAACGCCGGAATGCGGCTTGTATACAGTAAGCCGGGTCCACGCGTAAAAAAGATTCTTTCTGCTGCAAAGGAAGCCGGAATTCCTTGTTCACAAGCAGATGACCGAAGCTTAGACGGAATGGTTCAGGCATTGCCGGAAACCAGCCGGGATCACCGGGGAATCGTTCTATGCTTGAGCGGTGAACAGGCAAAAACAAAAAATCTTGTAGAATTTGACGAATGGCTTTTAGCAGCCCGTGCAAAACCAGAAACTGAACGCCAGACAGTTGTTGTTCTGGATTCTGTAACTGATCCACACAACGTTGGCGCAATTATCCGAAGCTGCGATCAGTTTGGTGCAAGCCTTGTTGTAATTCCAGAACGACGCGGTGCAAAAGATGTTGAAAGCAACGAAGTAATTGCCCGTTCATCGGCTGGCTCAAGCGCATGGGTTCCGGTAGCCGTTGTAAGTAACTTGGTAAGAACTGTTCAGCTATTAAAAGAAAACGGATTCTGGTCATATGGCGCTGATGCAGGCGGAGAAAATGTTACAAAGATGAAGTTTGCTCCTCGTTCTGTAATCGTAATGGGAAGTGAAGGTAACGGTATTGCCCGGCTTCTTAAAGAGCAGTGCGACACAATCGTGAGTATCCCAACCTGCGGAAAAATCGACAGCCTGAATGTTTCTGTTGCAGCCGGCGTTTTATTATATGAGAATTACCGACAGAGTCTGTAGTTCAACAGTTGACTAACGACCATTTTTTTTCTATAACTAATCTATAAGACGAAGGCGTCTACCTAAGGGCATATTGTATACTCTTAGGTAGACGCCTTTTTTATTTCTTTAGGGGGTTACGGAAAAAGCAATAAGATGCATCCCTGTTTTCTTATGGCTCTTTTCTATCATTGCTATGTGTGGATTTGTTGGTTGTTTTGATTTATCGAGTGGAAGCGCTCCAATTGGAGAAGGGCTTAAAGAAGAACTTCGAAGCCAGGTTTTGGAAATGTCCAAAAAAATTCGCCACAGAGGACCGGATTGGAGCGGAGTTTATACAGGAAACAATGCAATTCTTAGTCATGAACGTCTTAGCATTGTCGATCCTCTTTCCGGCAAACAACCGCTTGTAAGCGATGACGGAAAAATCATCCTTGCTGCAAACGGAGAAATATACAATCACAAAACTTTGCGTACAGAATTTAAGGGAAAATACAATTTCCTTACAGGAAGCGACTGCGAAGTAATTATTCCTTTGTACAAACAATATCGAGAATCAGGCAACTTTGCAGAAATGATCGAAAAGCTTTCCGGCATTTTTGCATTTGCCCTTTATGACAGCGAAAAAGACGTGTACCTTATTTCCCGCGATGAAATCGGTGTAATTCCACTTTATCAGGGATGGGACAAATCTGGCCGCTATTATGTTGCAAGCGAACTTAAAGCTCTTGAAGGTGAATGCCAGACAATCGAAGAATTTCCAAACGGAAGTTATCTTTACAGTGGTGATTCTTCAGAAAATACTCCTTCAAAGCCTGTACGCTGGTACAAACGAGACTGGGAAAACTTTGACAATGTAAAAAATAACCCTAAAGCAACAGATGAAAAAGGCGAAATTATTAATCCAAGCGTTATCGAAAAAATTAGAAATGGTTTGGAATCCGCAGTAAAAGCACAGCTCATGAGCGATGTTCCATATGGCGTACTTCTTTCCGGCGGTTTGGATTCTTCAATCATCGCTGCAATTACACAAAAATTCAGCAAAAAACGAATTGAATCTAACAGCACAGAAAGTGCCTGGTGGCCGCAGCTTCATAGTTTTGCAGTCGGTTTGGAAGGTTCTCCTGACCTTATCGCAGCACAGAAAGCCGCAGACTATATCGGAACAGTTCATCACGAAGTTCACTTTACTATCCAGGAAGCATTGGACGCTCTACCGGATGTAATTTACCACATTGAAACCTACGATATTACAACTGTACGCGCATCAACTCCAATGTATCTGCTTGCCCGCGTAATCAAATCAATGGGAATCAAAATGGTACTTTCCGGCGAAGGAAGTGATGAACTTTTCGGCGGTTACCTGTATTTCCACAAAGCGCCGAACGCAAAGGAATTCCACGAAGAACTTGTACGCAAAATGAGTAAGCTTCACCTTTACGACTGTCTCCGTGCAAACAAATCGCTTATGGCATGGGGCGTAGAAGGACGAGTTCCTTTCCTGGACAAAGATTTCATCGACATTGCAATGAACCTGAACCCAAGCGACAAAATGAATATTAAGCTTCCAGACGGAAAGCAGCGCATGGAAAAATGGGTTTTGCGAAAAGCGTTCGAAGATCTTCTTCCAGAAAATATCTGCTGGCGCCAGAAAGAACAATTCTCTGACGGCGTAGGTTACAACTGGATTGATACTCTTAAGAAAATGACAGAAGAAAAGGTCAGCGATGCAGAATTTGCACGCCGCGAAATGCGATTCCCGGTAAATACTCCAAAGACAAAGGAAGAATACTATTACCGTGAAATCTACAGCAGACTTTTCCCAAGTGACAGTGCAGCAAAAGTTGTTCCTCACGAAGCAGGAGTTGCCTGCTCAACTGCAAAAGCCCTTGAATGGGATGCCGCATGGAAAAATGCCGACGAACCTTCAGGACGCGCAATCGCAGGCGTACACAACGACGCATACCAGAAATAAAATTATTTCTTCCAATATGCCGGCATAAAGAAAATTATCATTGTATAAAGTTCAAGACGGCCGGCAAGCATTGCAAAACAATACCACCACTTTACAAAACCTGGGAGCCAGCCAAAATTTTGACTTGGCCCCAGTTTTTCAAATGCCGGACCTACATTTCCAACCATGGAAATTGCACCAGTCAGCGCCGTAGTTAAATCAAGATTTCCTAAACATCCAACAAAAGTCGTTGCCATAATCAAAATGATGTAAACAGTCAAAAAAGCAGCTACATTGAATACTATGTCTTTGCGCCCAGGATTATTGTTCAAGCGGATAGAAAATACTCCGTGAGGGTGTAGAATCTTTTTGATTTCGTTACTTACCTGCTTTCCCATAATTACCCAGCGAATTACCTTAATTCCACCACCGGTTGAACCAGAACATCCACCAATAAAGAAAAGCAGGAAAATTAAAAATTGAGCAGTATATGGCCAGGTTGTATAATCAGCAGTGGCAAAACCAGATGTGGTGATTATTGCACCCGTCTGGAAAGCAGCATATCGTAGAGCTCTTCCAAACGAACCATAAATCGGCATTATGCAAAAAGTGAGCAAAAGCGAAACAATAACACAGATTCCAATGTATGCCTTAAATTCAGAGTTTTCCCGGATATCCTGAATCTTTCCAACAACAAGATAATAGTACAAACTAAAGTTTACCCCGGCCAGGAACATGAACACAGTGATAACAATATCTATTCCAAGAGAATTAAAACTTCCCACGCTTGAATTCATTGTAGAAAATCCACCTGTTCCCAAAGTCGAAAAAGCATGAGAAAGTGCATCTATAAAACTCATTCCAAAAATCTTTAGGAGAACAGTTTCAACAAGAGTGAGTACAAGATAGATGAACCAGAGGATTTTTGCGGTTGTAGTAATTTTTGCAGTTACCTTGCTTTTTTCCGGACCAGTTGTTTCTGCCTTTATAAGCTGGAATCCGCCTACACCCAAAAGAGGCAGCAATGCAACTGTAAGGGCAACAATTCCCATGCCACCCAGCCAGTGAGTCTGACATCGCCACAGATTTATACTCTTTGGAAGACTTTCAATGTCATTCAGAATCGTAGAACCGGTAGTTGAAAATCCGCTTACGCTTTCGAAAAATGCATCCGTAAAACCTGGAATATATCCACCAATACAAAATGGAATCATTCCAAAAAGGCTTGTAAAAATCCATGCAAGGGCAACAACTACAAAGGTTGTACGAATATTCAACAAAATTTTGCGCCTTTTAAAAATCAAAGCGCCGATACCAAATAGAATCCAGCTTGAAATCATCGGAATAGCAAAAGAGGGGAGGGCTTCCATTTCTCCGCAAAAAAAGGCAGTTGCAAGAGGAATCAGCATTGTTGAACCAACGATTGCTATAAGAGCTGAAATAATTCTTAACAAATCTACTACAATCATATTATTCGTTTACGTTTCCAAATAATTCCAGAATTCTACGGCTTTCTTCTGTATCAACAATTAGCACAAGATGATCTCCTGATTGGAAAACCGTATTACCAGTTGCTATATCGTATTCTTCGTTACCAACATGCCGGTCAAGCAAAACAAGGAATTTTCCTGGTTCTGCAATTTCTTTAAGCATTTTTCCAAGGGCTTCTGATTTGCCGGTAACTTCGCATTCAATAATTTCGTATTCGCCGTTTGTAAGCGTATGAATTTCTTTTACCGCATTTCCGCGCATATGGCTCATAATCGAATCAACAATTACATCGCGAAGAGCAATCGAAACATCAACGCCGAGTTTTGTTGCAATGTCCGCAAAGGCAGAGTTATTTACCAGCGAAATTGACTGCTTTACGCCTAGGGATTCAAGATAAGCCGCAACAACCATATTTAATTCATGATTATGAGTTGCACAAATGGCAAGATCAAAATCAGGAATATTTTCTTCGCGAAGGAAAGCTTCGTCTGTCGCATCACCGCAAAGAACACTTGCTTCAGGAAAACGTTCAGACGCAAGTTTTGCAAGATTCGAATCTGTATCAATTATGGCAACTTTTTGCGAAAGGTGCCTTTTTGCCATAAGACTTATTCCAAAAGATTTTTTTGGCTCAATGATTTTTGATGCAATAAGGGTACCAATCCTACCGGCACCTACAATCGCAATTTTTCGAAGATTTTTCTGCTCAGAACCGCACAATTCCAAAAGCTTGCTGACATCTTCTTTTGCACAAAGAATTCCCAGTGTACAGCCGGCGTTCATCACTGTCGGACCAGAAGGCAAGCTGGTTTTTCCATCAATTTCTACATAGCAGACAAGCATTTGAATATCTGTAAGTGAACGCAAATCCATAAGCTTGTGCCCGTCAAGCAAACTTCCTTTTCCTACTGTTACCCGGGAAATCTGCATTTCAGAATTATCAAATGAAACAATATTGCTTACTGCACCGTTTTCAACAGCTTCTACAATTGCATCCGCCGCTTCTACGTCCGGATGAATCATATAATCAATTCCATACAGCGGGCGATGCGAACCACTGAAGGTATTTGCATGAGTTTTCTTAGCTGTAGTTGTATTTACATAGTAGGCATAATTTCTAACACGGGCGATTTTTAAAATATCCGGATAAAAAGCATCAACAAGGGAACAGGTAATCATATTTACTTCATCGCTGTTCGTAAGACAAACCAAAGCGTCGGCTTTTGCAATTCCCGCATTCTCAAGATTTTCGAGATTGTTTCCATCCTGCGTTACAACAGAGCAATCCAACTGGTCTGCAATATGGCGTGTGATTTCTTCATTGTTGTCAATTAATGTTACATCATTCTTTTCATTTACAAGAACTTTTGCAAGCTGAATACCAGTAAAACCGGCTCCTACAATTACAACTTTCATTAAATCTCCATACTAAGCTAAATTACGGTCCCTAAGCCAATGTCACTAAATTTGCGGAGGTTGAGGCTCTCGAAACCACCGCAATTTCATTTGCTTTTCTTGAATTTTATATCATAAATAAAAATAAATAAATATATCGCTCCCACTACAAGTACAGCGGCAAAAGATTCCTGTAAAATCTGAGGCATAAGCATTTTTATGAGTTCAAACCAGTTACGCCCATGCATTGCCTGTAAAATCTGTTTATGCATAAAAATGTACATCGATAGAGTCATACAAAACGAATGAAAAACACTTGCCGAAAAAGCTGTAATAAGACCCGAAAATACATTTTTCATACTAAATTTTGATTGCAAAAGCGAAAACAAATAATAAGCAAAAAGTGCAAAAAGAATGCAAGGCAAAATTGAACACAATGGATTTTTTAAAAACTGATTCAAAATTCCGCTTGAAGAAAAGAATGCATTTATAAAACTTGCAGTGCCAAAAACAAAACCGCTTATCAAAGCTCCGTAAAAGCCTGTAAAAAGAGCAGCTACAATAACAGGAATATGCATCAATGTAAGAGTAGATGTGTTGTTTCCAAGTTTTAAAGTTAAATGCCCGATGCCAAGCGCAGGAATTGCCATCAAAATCAAAACAATACAAAGTGACAAAATCAGAATATTTTTCCAACTTTTCATAATCAATTATATCATATTACGAATTATTAGTGAGAGCAATTATTTTACATTCCCGGCATAAATTCTTTTCAAATTTGTAGAATTCAGTTGTATAATAGTTAACGATAAAAATGGATTTAAGAGAAGTCCTATCATCTGTAACTTCAAATTTTCTCACAAGCAAGACTAGTAGTTTTATTTACTTTTCGGTACCAGGAAAGTTGATGAATACCATTCAAGGTGCTGCATTCGACGACTTTCATATAATTGATTTAAAAGAAGACACAAATCCTGTAAAACCGTTCTACTCAATAATGAAACTTTCAAATCCATCCGAAGAATCTATAGAGAAATATGCATACAGCCTTCATAAAGATGCTTTACTATCGTTCTTTAAAACAGGCATTTGCTGCGATCGACTTGATGTTTTGCAATTTGCAGAAATTTTCTATGAAAAGCAGAAATTCTCTCAATTTACAGTAAATATACTAAAGGAACATTTCACAGATAACTTCATAGTTTTAAACAGCCAGTTTCTACCTTTAGAATCAATTACTTTCATTAAGAAATATCTTGAAGGGCAGGTTTTTAAAGGAAAAATTATTTTCTGCTTTAATAATGATGAAATTCTTAATTTTTCAACCGAAATGGAAAATTTCTATCACGGACTGGAAACCTGTCAGGAATTTTACGATATTACCGACGTCGAGGATTTCGATTTCACTGCAAAAAACACAGTAAAGGATACAAAACCTATTGAAGAAACAATTCCAACTTTTACAGATTTGTATGCTTCAATTAAAAACTGCAGAACCTTCCTTGCTTTGGATCAGGCATTGAAAACGACAAAGTGGTTAATAGACAATATAAGTCGTTTTAATTTTTCTGTTGAACAAATCCGAAAATTGTATTTCGAGATGGCTTTATGTAATTTTTATAATTACCAGTTGGACGACGCCCTTTACATTCTTAATCAACTTATTGCCTATCGAATAGAAGACGATATAGAACTCTCTGCATATCTTTTGACCAGCCGAATCTATTTTGCAAAAAATATGAACAGTGAAACTTTGCGAACAGCTGTAATAATCAAAGAGCGTATGAAATTTCGAAAACTTGAACCATTTTACGCTCTTGCCTGCATGCTTGAATATTCCGCTTCCCAGAAAAAAGATTTTTCTACCTCTTTGGAAAAATTCTATGCCACTTTGGAATTGCTTCTTGCAAATGGACTTGTAAACAACTACTTACTCACAGGATTAAACATTCCTTGGGCAGTAATGAATGATGATAAACTGCGTGTAACAATGATATCTCAAATTGATAACATCATAGATCTTGCCATTAAGATTGATAACAAATACGCACTTTCAACTGCTTACAACTGGAAAGGTATTATTCTTCTTCACAACGGACAACGAGAAGAAGCTCACGAATGGTACTCAAAATGTAATGAAATCCGTACAGAAATCGGAGACCTTAGCGCAATAGTAAAAATCAGAAATGGACTTTCTTACGAATATCTTATTTCGACTCAATACAAAAAAGCATATGACCTTTTGAACGATTTTTCTAACCGACTTACAGACGTCAAAGAAAACACAGAAATTATTATTACCCTTAATAATATTGCAAATACACTTTTTTATTCATGCCACTTTGCTGAATCATATGAAATTTACCAGAAAATTCAGCAGCTTTTAATCCTTTTTCATTACGAAAATGATAATGCAGCTTCTTTCCTTCCAGAATTTAATGACATTTTGATACACAAAACTTATCTGGACTTATACGGCAATAATTTAAACCGCGCAAAAATCAATTTTTATAACATTCTGCACAATCACCGCGAATTTACAAAAATCAACGAACCTTTGAAATACCTCTTTGAAGCCATTATCAAACTCCAGGAAGGAAATATTGACTCTGCCTATACCCTTTTTGCTGAAGCTGAAAATAGCTTTAAAAAATTCAGTTCGGCTCAGGCATTCAGACATGTTTTTATAATCTATGAATTCAGTTCTTTCCTTCAAAAAGAAAAGATTTGCGATAAGATTCCGGAATTTATGAACAAAGCTCTGGAAATTTCAAAAAAGTATAAACTGAATTACTTTTTACACGACGAAAACACTCCGATTTCCATCGAAGAATATCAGACAAAACCAGAAAAATTTGAACCCCTCAAGCTTAATTTCCAAAAGCTTGATGACATGCTGAATAAAGAACGAATTATTATTCAGATGCACAAACATCTTCGGGATGCTCAATTCTTAAATAAGCTTGTTGTACTTCAAAACGGAACCTACGAAGATTCAGACTTTATGAAAACCGCAATTCATATTTTGATGGAATATTATCCGTCAGATGGAATTTTCATTGGGGTTAAAGAAGATACGCGATGGGTTTGCCACGGTCAAAATGTACGGCGCGGAAATATCAAAGTTACTTCAAAAGATTGGGAACGTCTTTTCAAAAAATACGATACAATAACTCCAAACTGTAGCTTTGTTAAAGATGAAGTAACCGGCTGGTATTATGCAAAATCCTCAGAATATCATATTCCGGGAGCAATGATTGTAGTTCCTTCAAAAACTATGTTGCTCACCCAGGAAAGCATTAACATAATGAATATTGCCATTACAAATATAAAATCGCAGTATGTCATCTTCCGACAAAATCAGCGCCTTTCGTTTATTTCTTCAACCGACCAGCTTTCTATGCTTAATAACCGCCGCGCTTTGCAGGAAAAATTAAATATCGAAAGTGAAATGATTGCACGCTATCAGTCAAAACGCGAAAAGTATTTCCAGGTAAGTATCGCATTCATAGACCTTGATAATTTTAAATTCATAAACGACACTTTTGGCCACGAAACCGGCGACTTGATTATTTCAAAATTTGCAGATTTACTGCGCCAGATTTACAGACGAGTTGATTTTATTTCGCGTTTTGGAGGAGATGAATTTGTTATTCTTTTACCAAACACTGACTGTATCGAAGCACAAAGAGCCGCAGAACGCCTTAAAGAAGCTCTGTTAAAAGCAGATCATTTTATTCCTGATATGGAACATCATCTTGGAAAAAAATTAAACATAAGCGAAAAAAACAAGCTCAATTTTAGTATGGGAATCTGTTCAAACTTTGATATTGACGACCCAACCGACATGAATACAACAATGACAAATGCAGACCGGTCATTGTACTACTCTAAAGAACACGGAAAAGGCTGTGTTACAATTTGGAGCAAAATCAAAGACGAATACAAAGCCGAAAATTAAGCAAAATAAGCAATCGTGTAGTCACAGATTTTTTCAAAGCAAAGTGAATCATATAATCGGGAAGCCGGCTCATTTTGTTTTTTTACAAAAAGAACAGGAATCCGTTTCATTTTTAGAATTTTTACAAGAAGAACCGTCATAAGATAAAAGCCGAAATGATTTCCACGTTCTTCCGGCAAAGTAAATACGCCGCCAATCTGAACGTGCTTAAAGCCGATTGAATTAGTTCCCGCTTTTGCAATTAATTTTTCGGCGCCGTCATATTCTTTTCTGCTGAGCGCCAAAACATATTGTTTTCTCATAGCATTTAATAACCTCAGTCGGCATGAATCTTCATCAAATTCCATGCAGGAAGGAACAACTTCTTCAAGCTCGTATTGCTTTTGCAGTTCAAGTAGCTGCTTAAAAAATGCAGGCTCCAAGTCCTTTTTACAACGAATCACCGAAAGATTTTTTTTAGATTGATGCGCCTTTACAATCTGCTTTACAAATGCCTTTGTGTCCAGCTTCATAAGAGAATACGAATTAATTTCCGCCGGACTCTGGTTTAATGCTTTCAATGCCTCAAAAATCAACTGACTTCCACCAAAAGTACCATTCACGCAAACCGGAATTTCAAAGTGATTTTCAGAAAAAAAGGTGGCAAAAGAATTTATAAAATCCTGCTGCAGCGCTGTTTCCATCTGAGGATTTGCAAACGGAAGACAATGCAAAATCGTAGATTTTATGGATACAACACCATAAACATCTTTTCTTTTATCTACATCGAGATAGAGAACAAAACAATTATTTATATTTTTTTTAAGATTTGCGATAAGCTGAACGCATATCTGCTCGTTTTTTTGCAAAAAGGCAAGAACAGTATTTCTGCTCTTGCCTTTTATTTCTTCTAATGGAATGAAGTACAAATTTATACCTTAAACTGGTCAACCTGCGAACCAATTTTATTAATCGATTCTTCCATGTCTTTTGAAATATTTGTAAGTGCAACTCCAGTTTCGTTAATCTTTGTTGCACCAACTTTCATTTCATCCATGCCAGCTTTCATATTGCCGGTTGCATCCTGAAGAATACGAATCTCTTTAAGAATCTGTTTATTTCCTTCCTGCATTTCGCGGGAAGCATTTCTTACTTCATTTGAACTGTCATTCATCGAATTCAATGCAAGAGAAATCTGCTTTGAACCTTCTCCCTGTTCTTCCATTGCATTTTTAATTTCATGAACAAGGTGTGTTGTTCCTTCGATTCCTTCTGAAACTTCAGAGAAGGATTCTTTTGCAGACATAGAAGCCGCAACGATACCTTCGATGCTTTCAGAAATTGTTTTCAACTGATCTCCAATAGTTTTTGACTGTGAAGAAGAAGTTTCTGAAAGCTTACGAATTTCGTCTGCAACAACACTGAAACCTTTTCCTGCTTCACCAGCATGAGCAGCCTCAATTGCGGCGTTCATAGCAAGAAGGTTTGTCTGTTCTGCAATGCTTGAAATTACAGCGTTTGCTTCCTGCAGTGCCTTACTTTCTGAATCAATTACCTTAATTCGATCGTTTACATCATCCTGTTTTTTAACACCAGTGATTACCTTTATTTCAAGGTCTTCAAACATGCCTACCATCTTTGTTACAGAGTTATTTACAGAATTGATATTTCCAATCATCTCTTCAACAGCGGCACTTGCCTGTGTTACCGAAGCACTCTGATTTTCAATCATTGAATTCAAAGATTCAATATTTGAAGCAATCTGATTAACCGCACCTGCTGTACCACTTACACTGTTCGTCTGATTAGCAATCTGTTGCCCCATACTCTCGATATTCGAAATAATTTCTGTAATCGAAGCACTTGTATCCTGTGAACAAGCAGTCAAATTTTCACCATAATCATAAAGCTCTGATTTTGAATCTTTCATCGCACTGATAATTGTCTGAAGTTTTTCTGCAAAGTGGTTAAATCCTTCTACTACGCGTCCAATTTCGTTGTTTGCGTGGTAATCAATTCGGCGAGTTAAATCCGCATCACCAGAAGCAATATTTACAATTGTGCGTTCAACATTTTCCAGTGGCTTAAGTGAAGTAATTACAATTACAGTAACAAGAACAATAATTACAACCATTAGAATAACACTTCCGGCAAGCATGTAGTGACCAACAGTAGTTGCTGTTGAAAGAAGTTCATTTGAATCCATCATAATTGTAAGGAACCATGGAGTATGTTTTATCGGTTTATAAATATTAATTGTCTTTCCACCGCGGGTTTCATAAACACCAGATTTACCTTGTGCAGAAAAATCCGCAAGCTGTAAAAGCATATTACGAGCTTCTTCTCCACCAGCTTCCAGATTTGCCTGCAAAGTATCAAAATCTCCGCTGGTACAAATCAATTCACCTTTTGAAGAGAAAAGCGAAACATCACCTTTTTCCAATTCAACGGCATCCAGTAAAACTGAAAGATTGTTAAAATTCACAACTCCAGAAAAGAATCCAACTGTCTTACCATTAACTTTTGCGGCACGGCAAATATGAACAACAGTTTTTCCGGTAGCCTTTGAAGTAACCGGATTATCGATAAATTCGTCCATTCCCTGGCGCATGATTCCCTGGAAATAATCGCGTTCAAGAACGTTAGTATGAGTTCCAACATCAGAATAAAATTCCCCGGTATTATCGACCCAGGCAACATAATCGAGGGCTGGATTGCGAAGGGATTCAACAGAATGGAGCCAGTCAACAATCTGTGATGTATTTCGAGTTTTTACAACGTCTGCATTTAAATAAAATTCAAGAGAAGCAAAATACTTTTCCAAAGTAACAGAAACAACTTCCGAATACGAATCGGCAAACTGCTGGAATTCCTGCAAAGATTCTTCCTTAATTGTCGAGCGCATTACTTTAGAAATAACAAGTATCTGTATTACATTAAGAATCAAAATAGCGGCTGCAACTGTACCCGCAACAACAAAATAAAGTTTCCCTCTTTTTTTCATACTTTTCTCCATATATCTATTGTAACCATTATCGGACGGTTTAACGGTTTTTACAAATTCTTTTTAAAAGTTTCATTATATTGAATAAAAATTTCAAAATAACCAAAACATATAATATAATTAGTCTGATGCAAGCTGATAAAATTACCGAAGAGAATATCGTTTTATTTTTTAACAAATATAAATATAACTCAGATCAAATTTTTCATCTGGAACGCCGGCTGTTAAATGAATCTTACGACTTCAATACATGGCAGGAAATGCTTGCAGCCAATTCAAAATTAACCCGAGCACATTATGCCGAAAACGAACAGCTTTTAGACGAATTTATCCGGCCTGCAATTAATAATCCTGAATTACTTTCTGAAAACGCAATTCATACTTTTTTACTGCATATCACTTTTTTCCTTTTTGAAAACAACATCGATTTTCTTCTAACCGACACTCTGGTAAACGCAATCCTTTCAAAATGTAAAAACCTGAAAGATGTAGACCGCTTCGAGGGCCTTATAAATCTTGGAATCAGCAAAACTGTAACAATGTATTCTGATTATGAGGAAGCGAACAAATATTTTGACGAAGCCCTTAAAATTTTCCCGGATTTTTCAAAAACACCGAACGAAGACATAAATATTCACCTGATTTTCTGCCGGATTTTTAAAATGCTATGCATAGGGCTTTATAAAATTCCTGATTATGCAGAATTCCTGCAATTCGAAAAAGAAAGTGAAAATCTCCTTAGAAGCGGAACTTCTACCCTTTATAAAAAAATGTGGGGAGAAAACGCTGACTTTCAATTTCATGTAGATTTGCTATGCCGTTATTTTAGAGTTTATGGTATTTTTCTAGCCGGACAATGTAGTTTTAGCCTTTCTAAAAACGACTCTTCTCAGCAGAAAAGCTCCCTCGAAGAAATAATTTCCTGGCTCAAAGATGAATATTCCAAAGAAACCGAAGAAGGAACTGTGAACCCAATGATTCACACGTTCTATTACAAACAAAAATTCTTAGCCGGAGAACTTTCAGAATCAGATTTTTTTGATGTTCTTTATAAAAATTTCGAAAATCTTTCTAAAAAATCGCCGCATATTTATCCTGAACCTTCTTTCCCAATTGACGATGACCCTGTTGATCCAGTTTTTGCAAATATGCTGGATAAAATGAAAATATTTAACTGGTCTTTCAGTTTTGCAAATATTCTTATTCCAGAGCTTTTAAAAATTTCCTGCGGCAAAGAAAAAAATCTGCATAAAAAATTAACTGAAAAGCTTTTAACCTATTATGAATCGGGAATTTACGCAGAAAAAGGATTTCAGACAGACCTGTTTACTTTTGAAAATATTCGTGCAGTTGCAAATACTATGCAAACAGAGAATGAATTCATTTCCTTTGTGCAAACAATTTTTGTCCATCGAGAAATAACTTCTGCAATCCATTTTTCAATGGTAAGCAGTCTCGCAGGAATTTGCCTTTCACACTTAATCGAACACAATGCCGAACTTTTTATCACTGAAGATTTCAAAACTGCGGAAGAAGTGCGAAAGAATCGTACAAAACTTCTGCAATTCATCAGGTATGCCGGATTCCTTCACGACATTGGAAAAATTGGCCGGACAAATCTAGTAAATCTGCATTTCAGAAAAATTACTGACGAAGAATTTTCCAGAATTTCAGAGCACACTTTGCTTGGCGAAGTTTTAATAAAAGACATCCCCTATCTGCAAAAATACCGGGACATAATCGTCGGTCACCATAAGCATTTTGACGGTTCAAAAGGATACCCACAAAATGTAGATGTAACAAAATCAAAATACAAAATTTTCGTGGACCTCATATCAATTTGCGACTCAATCGATACTTCAACCGATTATCAGGGACGAAATTATTCTAAAAAGAAAACATTCGACGACATTTTGATTGAACTAAAAGAAATGAAAACCCGCTATTCTCCGGAACTTGTAAAAATCATCGATGAAGATGAAGCCCTGAAAGAAGAACTCAGATATATGACTACAACCGGGCGAAATTATACTTCCTACGAGACTTATCATCAGTTTATTCTGCCAAACACATCGTTTTCTGCTGAAGACGCAAAAAAAGCATGCCTTTTCAATACAGAAAATAAAGAGCAGCTTTTGGACTTTTTCAAAAAATTATTCCCAAACAATTCTGAAGGCGAAATTAATATTCATATTGATAATCTTACCGATGGAAAAAACGCAATCATTTACACAATCAAGAATCAAAAGGAAGAAATTTTTGCCATTCTTGCCGGCAGAATAAGATTCAATCTTTCCAAAAACGAAAATGAATTTTTTGTGTCAGAAATAATTGTTCTTCCTGAATTCCGCAGAAAAGGGTGGGGCACTGAATTAATAACCTACGCTTCCGAAAACCTGAAGACAAAAAACATTTCACGCATTAAAATCAATATTCCTAGTGATTACAACACCGAAGGCTTTTTCTGGATTGAAGGTTTCACAAAGATAAAGCACTGCACAATGGAAAAGGAATTATGATTAAAAGCACAGGACACGCAGATCTGCCGCTTCATTCTGGAACCGTACCTCGTTGGCTTGCGGATCGTATGCGGGATTTAGGCACATTAATTATAGAATCCCTGATTCTAAACTACGGACAAAAAGAAGTTCTTAGCCGCCTGAGTGATCCGTTGTGGTTTCAGTCGCTTGGCGCTGTTTTAGGAATGGACTGGCATTCTTCCGGAATCACCACCAGCGTAATGTATGCATTAAAACGCGGATTGAATCCTCGTGCCCAGGAGCTTGGAATATATATTTGCGGAGGACGGGGAAAATATTCACGGCAAACACCGGATGAACTACTCGCGCTATCTGCTAATACTTCCCTTGATGGAGAAGCCTTAGTGCGTTCCAGCAAATTATGTGCAAAAGTCGATAATACCGCCGTCCAGGACGGATTCCAACTCTATCAGCACAATTTTATTCTTTCCCGAGACGGAGACTGGGCTGTTGTTCAGCAGGGAATGAATCCCGAAAAACGAACTGCACGGCGCTACCACTGGAGTTCACGTGATTTGCGTTCATTTGTAGAAGAGCCCCATACCGGCGTAACCGGAGAAAATCAGGGCAAAATTCTGAATCTTACCGCAAATGATGCCCTGAAAACCCGCGAATCGATTATGGATTTTACAAAAGAAACTCCAGACAAGCTTCTTCACGAAATTCAAAAAATCTCAAATCCGGACTCAAGTTTTTCTTTTGGTTACGGCGGTTCAAGCAAAACAGTAAATTCTAGTCCAACTGAACAGAATCTTCTTTTCCCGGAACTTGCCGATTCTACCGAAATACTGTACACCGGCAGAAACATTACACTCCCGTCACACCATGAAGTTCAGAAAGAAGATGTAGATTTAAAGCGCCTGGGTGGTATTCTTGCAACCGCCTACGAAAATCAGCCAAAAAATTTTGAATCACTTTTGCTTACTCCAGGATTAGGTCCACGAACCCTTCAAAGTCTTACACTTGTAAGCGAAGTTATACATGGAACGCCGTCTCGTTTTACAGATCCAGCAAGATTCAGTTTTGCACACGGCGGAAAAGACGGACATCCTTTCCCGGTACCTCTAAAAATCTATGACCAGTCAATCCACGTTCTTCAAGATTGCATAGAAAAATCAAAATTGGGCTACAACGAAAAAAGTGATTGTCTTCGTCGACTTCATACGACATCTCTTAATATCGAAAAAAACTGTGCTCCACAAGCCGACTTCGAAGCTTCTCTTGCATACGAAAAAGCTCATTCAAAAGAATGGGACGGACGAACCGTCTTTGACAAAAACTGAATTGAATTTATTTCCAAAAAATTGTACTATTGCCTAGTAGGAAATAGGGAAATAGTATGAAAATTTCAACCCGCGGAAGATACGCATTACGTTTTATGATTGATTTGGCTCAGCACGGACAGGATGTTTATGTCCCACTTAAAGATGTTGCTGAAAATCAGGGAATTTCAATCAAATATCTTGAACAGATTACTTCTCTTCTCAGCAAATTTGGGCTCCTTCAGAGTATCCGCGGACCTCAAGGTGGTTACCGCCTTTCAAAACATCCATCTGAATACACAGTCGGCCAGATTCTAAGAATTACCGAAGGAAGCCTTTCTCCTGTTTCATGCCTTGAAGATACTGTTAATTGCTGCGACCGCAAAGAAACCTGCGCCACATTAAAAATCTGGGAAGGTCTTGAAAAAATTATCAACGAATATCTTGATTCAATTACTCTTGATAAATTGATTTTCGACTGTGGCGCAAACGATTACGTAATATAAATTTGCGGCCCCTGAGGCTCTCGAAGGGGCGAAACCACCATATATGTTTACTTGCTCAACTCATACAAAAGGATAGAAGCAGCCTGAGCAACATTCAAACTGTCTACAGGTGATTCTTTTTTGTTTCCATCCATTCCCGCAAACGGAATAATTACAAGTTCATCACAATTCTTTCTTGATTCTTCAGAAATTCCGTGTTCTTCATTTCCCAAAATCAAAACAGCCGGCTTTCCATTGCAAAGAGATTTTATCTCAGCACTGGAACGGCTTCTTTCTGAAAGGTCTGTTCCAATTCGAACCATCTTTCCTTTTAAGGCTTTTAAAAGCTTTTCGATTGAAAGTACAGAATAAATATTTACATATTCCATTCCGCCTTCTGCGATTCTGTAAGAACTTGTAGTAATAGCGCTTGTGGCATCGTCGTCCGGAATGATTATATTTTTAATGCCAAAAAATGCGGCACTTCGAACTATTGCACCAAAATTATTTGCGTTTCCAATGTGATCGAGTAAAAGGGCATTTTCCCCGTTTTCCACCCAGGAATCAGTTATATCCGAATCAAGAGGAATAATTTCGGGCATGTAAATCATTGCAACTACACCCTGATGATGGACCGTACCGCAAAGCTTTTCCAACTCAGATTCATCCTGAACTTTGTTGTAAATTCCTTTTCGAGCCGCAAGTTTTTTGCACAAACCGCCAAAAAATGGAGCAACTTCTTCCGTAAAATAAAGGCGTCTGATTTTATCCCCGTGCTGTTTTTCAAGTTTTTTTACAGCCGCAAATCCACATACGGCAAGTTCATTATTTCTTTTGTTTCGCATAATTTGATTATAACAAAAAAAGCCCGGCAGCAAAACTACCGGGTGAAGTGCACCCCAATTATTGGACACTTTAACTAGGCTGATTTTAAGGACTGATT